>NZ_KV825007.1:0-891 GCF_001816085.1 Micrococcus sp. HMSC31B01 | reverse complement strand
AGAACCTCATGACCCACAACACCTAGAGGTCACGTCCTCCCTGCTGACTGACTCCGCACTCCAGGCTGTTGCCCAACTCGAAGGTGTTCAAAGGGCTGACGCCGACGCAGTGTTCGCAGCCAACGGTGCGGCTGCGGACTTTATCAGCTTCGTCTGGATGATGCTGGCCGCGGCCGAGCGGGAACTGACCAGCCCAGAGATGGTCGACCTCGACACGGTGGTGGGGTTCACCCTGGCGGCAAATCAATCCACCCAAGCTAGAACGCGATATACACGACTCGCGGGGCGAGCGCGGGAGGCCTATGTATCTGTCGATTCCGCTGCCCGTCAGAGATGGTCGCGGATCGGCTGCTCTATCGGTTCCGCTCGTAAGATTGATGAATGGGCGTCGCAGATTGCCCGTGCCCTGATCTCCGCAGACGTAACTTCTGTCTCTACGGCTCTAGAAGCGGTGGGAATCCTTCGTCCGACGATCGCAGAGTTGCTCCGGCTTCCTGAAGCACCTCGATGGGGATTTCGCGAGTCTGTACAGGGCGCGACTCTGGATGTAGATGCCGCCGAAGTCTTGCGCGACTGGCTCGAAGGTGCTTCGCTACCGCAGCTGGCAAAGAGTCACTTGGGCGCCGTCGCCGATCCCGCATGGAGGATTGAACAGATAGTCACTGCGACCACAGAGCACTTCGAGCACTATCTGTCGTGGACAGTTGGAGCGCTCATCGACCTCGTAAACACGCACCTGCAAGCAGCCGGCGGTGACGAACTCGTTTGTCCAGAACTCGGTGGGTACATCAGGTACGGAGTCAGCACGCCGGTCGCGCTCGCACTCGTGACCGAAGGTATTCGTTCACGACGGATCGCCAACCTAGTTGTTGTGGGTCATGAGGTTCTTGC
>NZ_KV825006.1:0-4612 GCF_001816085.1 Micrococcus sp. HMSC31B01 | reverse complement strand
CGACTGGACCTACGAAACGGGGTCAGCCCATCACCGATGTTCGGAGTGGCGTATCTAGTAATAACATCAATGTAGTTTATTTGTCTATGCCACGCCCATGTTTGGAACTACGGCACACCGAACACTAGGATGTGTGGCATGGGACGAACGTATGTGGGCGAGCGCAGTGAGGGTGCGTGGCTGGAGGCCATCACCTTGTTTCAGTCCGTGCGCGACGCTGACCACGCCGCTGCGGCCCGCCTGTTGCGAACGTCGTCCGACCCCGAAACGGTGATGCTGAACCTCCTGCGCATGCTCGGCGTCTACCTGCGCGGAGAAGCACCCGACAAGCTCGACCACTTCATCGCCGCATCCCATCGCGCTGGCCCGCCCCCAAGCCCTCCGCTTCCACCGCTCACGTGAACTTCCACCCCGCACCTCGTCACCCGCTCAGCTAAGGAACCATCCATGCCACGAAACTCCCGCTTCTTCTCCCGCCGTTCCCTGCCGCTGCTGGCAGCGTCCGTGCTCGCGCTCTCTCTCGCCGGATGCGCAACATCCGGCGAGAACGATGCAGGAGCTGACGATGAGCGTCCCGTGGTGCTGACGACGTTCACCGTTCTCGCGGACATCGCCGAGAACGTCGCCGGTGACAACCTGAGGGTGGAGTCGATCACGAAGGTAGGGGCGGAGATCCACGGCTACGAGCCCACCCCCGGAGACATCCGCAGAGCGTCGGAGGCGGATCTGATTCTCGACAACGGGATGAATCTGGAGGCGTGGTTCGCGCAGTTCGTCGACGGGTTGGATGTGCCCCACGTCGTGGTCAGCGAGGGGGTCGAGACGATCGACATCAGCGAGGATGCCTACGCGGGGATGCCGAACCCGCACGCGTGGATGAGTCCGGTGAACGTGCAGATCTACGTCGACAACATGGTCGAGGCGTTCAGCGACCTCGACCCCGACAACGCGAGCGAATACGAGGCCAACGGCGAGGCGTACAAGGCCGAGTTGCAGACGGTGCAGGATGAGCTGGTCGACGAGCTGTCGGTCCTGCCCGAGAACCAGCGGGCGTTGGTGACCTGCGAAGGTGCGTTCTCCTACCTCGCCCGGGACGCCGGGCTGACCGAGAAGTACATCTGGGCGGTCAACGCGGAGCAGCAGGCCACCCCGCAGCAGATCACCTCCGCGATCGAGTTCGTACGCGCAGGCGACGTACCCGCGGTGTTCTGCGAGTCCACCGTGTCCGACGCCCCGATGCAGCAGGTCGTCGAAGCGACCGACGCCGAGTTCGGTGGTGTGCTGTACGTCGACTCCCTGTCCGAAGCGGACGGGCCGGTCCCGACCTACCTGGAGCTGATCCGCCACGATGCGACCACCATCATCGACGCGCTGACGGCACGCAACTGATGACGACCGCGATCTCGGTACATGACGTCACGGTCCACTACGGCGAGGTCCTCGCCCTCGACCACGCCACCCTCGACATCCAGGCAGGACGCGTGTGCGGACTCGTGGGCATGAACGGATCGGGGAAGTCGACGCTGTTCAAGACGATCATGGGTTTGCTGCGTCCCGATTCCGGCACGGTCCGCGTCAACGGTGAGAACCCGACGAAGGCACGCAAGTCGGGGGCCGTCGGCTATGTGCCGCAGAGCGAGGACGTCGACTGGGCATTCCCAGTGACCGTACGCGATGTCGTCATGACCGGCCGCTACGGACACATGGGATTCACCCGCCACGCGAAGAAAGCCGACCACGACGCCGTCGACCACGCCTTGGAGCGGGTGGAGCTCACTGAGTACGCGGACCGGCAGATTGGGCAGCTCTCCGGTGGCCAGAAGAAGAGGGCGTTCGTGGCCAGGGGGATCGCCCAGGGCGCGTCGATCCTGCTGTTGGATGAGCCGTTCGCCGGGGTCGATAAACGCTCCGAGGCCACGATCACCCGGCTGCTGCGCGAACTCGCCGACGACGGGGCGACGATCCTCGTCTCCACCCACGATCTCCACGCCCTGCCCGCCCTGGCTGACGAAGCCGTGCTCCTGATGCGCCGCGTGCTCATGCACGGCGACCCTGATGAGGTACTCCGGCCCGACAACCTTGCTCTGGCCTTCGGGCTGGACGTCCTGAACCGAGGCGACAACTGATGAACCTGATCGACTTCTTCCTCGAGCCGCTCAGCTACGACTTCATGGTGCGCGCCCTCGCGACCACCCTGATCGCCTCGATCGTGTGCGCGGTGCTCTCCTGCTGGCTCGTCCTGATCGGCTGGTCGCTCATGGGCGACGCCGTCTCCCACGCCGTCCTCCCTGGGGTCGTGCTCGCCTACATCGTCGGCGCACCCTTCGCCCTCGGAGCGGTGATCTTCGGGTTCCTCGCGGTCGCCCTCATTGGCGCGGTGAGGGACACCAGTCGGGTCAAGGAGGACGCTGCGATCGGGATCGTGTTCACGACACTGTTCGCTCTGGGGCTCGTGCTGATCTCCGTGACCCCGTCGCAGACCGACCTGAACCACATCATCTTCGGCAACCTGCTCGGCGTGTCCTGGGCCGACCTCATCCAGGTCATCATCCTCGGCGCGATCACCTTCACGATCCTCGTCACCAAGCGCCGCGACTTCACCCTCTACGCCTTCGACCCCACCCACGCCCACGCCATCGGACTGAATCCGAAGATCCTCGGCGCGGCGCTCCTCGGTCTCCTCGCGCTCACCGCCGTCGTCGCCCTCCAGGCCGTTGGCGTCATCCTGGTCGTGGCGATGCTCATCATCCCGGGAGCTACCGCATACCTACTCACGGACCGGTTCGGGCGCATGCTCGTTATCGCTCCCGTGATCTCCGCAGCCTGCGCCGTCGTCGGCCTGTACTTGAGCTACTACCTCGACACCGCCTCCGGTGGCATGGTCGTCCTCGCGCAGGGAGCCGTGTTCGCGCTCGTCTACTTTTTCAGCCCCCGGCACGGTCTCATCGGAACCCGGATCATGAGCACACGCCGCAGACGGGCACTCGTTTCCGCTCAGTAGGGGTATCCCGCATGCGCGGCAAGAGCGACCGGTCAGGGACCAGAGCACGCTATCTCCGTGCCATCTGGTCCCTGACTGAGAACAGTGACGCTCCGGTTACGGTGACGGGCATTGCCCGTGCGCTGAGTTTCGTGCCGGGGAGCGTGTCCGAACAGGTGAAGCGACTCGTCGATGACGGTCTCGTCGACCACGAACGGTACAAAAGCCTTTCCCTCACTCCTACGGGACACCTCGAAGCGATGCGGGCAGTGCGGACGAACCGGATACTTCGGTGCTTCCTCCACGACGCCCTCGACCTGCCCTGGAGCGAACTCGCCGCCAATGCCGACGCATTGGAAGCCAGCAGCTCACCCCGCTTCCTCCAGCGAATCGAAGCCTCCCTCGACCAGCCCACCCACGACCCCTACGGGCAACCCATCCCCACCCCAGACGGTCACATCGAATCCCGCCGAGATGCCCGTCTGCGGGAACTCGCACGCCCGCGATGGGCTCCCGTGAGGATCACGCGCGTCGCCGACGCACCACTCGAAACACTGGTCTTCCTCGACGAGCGACACCCTCGCCCCGACACACGGTCACGCATCCAGGCCTGCACAGCGGAAAACGACATCATCAAGGTCCGCTCGGCGGAATGGCATGGCACGTTGCTCCCTGCCGGAGCAGGCGTGCTCCATGCATCACTCCACGACGAAGCTGCGCGGTGACCGCATCAACTGGCCACGACAGACACATAGAGTGCATCTGTCGCCGAACGCCCCAGTGCTACCGAGGTGTCCGATCCCGTAACTCGCGCGTCCAGCGCGTCCGAGAACGGGGCACCTTCGCCGATCTCCAGCGTTGATCCGATTACGAAACCATGCTCTTCGAAGAACTGCAGCAGCGCCGGGTCCGAGTCCGAAATACGCTCGACCACCACCCGGTGCCCCGCCCCGACTCCGGTCAACTGTGTCGCATCCGGGATCTGCACCGTCCCGTCAGCGGACGGGATCGGGTCACCATGAGGATCGCGGGTGGGGAACTCCAAGAACTCATCGATCCGGTCGATCATGAAATCCGACACCGCATGCTCAAGGTGCTCAGCCTCATCATGCACCTGATCCCACGAGTAGCCCAAGACACTGACGAGGAACGACTCGATCAACCGATGCCGACGTACCATCGCCAGCGCGTAGGAGCGCCCCGTCTCCGTCAACTCCACCGACCCGTAAGGAGCATGCTCGACAAGACCCTGCGTAGAGAGCTTACGGACAGCATCAGAGACCGACGAGAGCTTCAATCCCGTCCGCTCCGCGATCAGCGTCGGCGTCACCGGCACCGACGACCACTCCGTCAGACCCCACACAGCCTTCAAATAGTTCTGGGTGCTCGCGGACAACTCAGAGACGGACATGACCTCAGAATATCCTCGAACATGCAACTACGCCGTGGCCCCGTTTGAAAGCACGGAGGTGAGATGGCGCAAGGTCGTTCGTCGCCAGAAGCTCCGCGACCACGGCTCGGCTACCGGTCCAGCCGTGACTGGACCAGCGGAACATACGATGCATCCTTCTCGAAGCACAGCACGCGATAGCCATCGCTGACTGAAGCGCCCTGGGTTTCGTTCCGAGGTCA
>NZ_KV825005.1:0-6529 GCF_001816085.1 Micrococcus sp. HMSC31B01 | reverse complement strand
CACACGAAGTTCGAGAGGTTCTGGGGAGAGGGCATGGTGGCGGAGCCTTTCGGAGCACGGCGGTGTGGCAGTCGGCCTCATTCTGTCACTGAGAAGTCGCACGCCTGATGCCTGAGAGCCGGGTTCCGAAGAATTCTTCGGATGAGGAGGCCGGCACCTTTTCGACCGACCTCTGGAGGCTCGAATCCGAAGTCTTCTTCGGTTTCCCATGTCGACTCGTCACCGCAGCAGTCGAACGTCACCGATTCCGACGAATCCTTCGGATTTCAGCTGCTCATCTGCCACGCTGGGGCTGTGGCCACCACACGCGCAGTCTCCTCCGCCGCGGCGCTGATGAAGATCAGCGACCGCGTCCGCGCCATGCGTAAAGAGCTCCTGCTGACCCAGCAGCAGCTCGCAGACCTGGCAGGAGTCTCGGATGCGACCGTCCGCCAGATCGAGCGCGGCACCGGCAAGAGCACCCTGAAGTCAGTGCTCTCCGTCATGGAGGTGCTCGGCCTCGAGCTCGAGGTCACCGGTTGACGACTCCCGCACTCGAGGACCTGAAGCGCGTCACCGCCACGGACGTCTACAAGGGCGGCGACCCAGCGGGGACGGGATCGCCCTTGCGGCTCAGTCCTCCAGGCTCAGCTCGACGTCCCCGACCCACGGCTCCGCGAATCCTTCGTACGTCCCGTCCTTGAGCGCGATGGCCAGCCACTGGTCCACGTAGTGCTTGAACACCTCGTCGCCCTGCGGGAGCATGTACCCCTTCTGGAAGTAGTCGAAGGGCTCGTCCGGGTTCGCGGCGCACAGCTCGGGGTACTCGTGGTCGATGTAGAGCACCTCGGAGCGGTCCGTGGTCATCACGTCCGCCTCGCCGGCCGCGAGAGCGTCGAACACCGTGAGGTTGTCGTGCGTCAGCAGCTCGCCCTGCGGGTAGTGCTCCCGCGCGAACTTCTCGTTGGTGCCGCCCTCCGGGAAGATCGACCGCACACCCGGCTGATTGATCTCCGCCACGGTGTCGTACTTCTCGACGTCCTCGCAGCGGGTGATCGGCGTCTTGCCGTCCTCCTGCGTGGGCACGGTGAAGTACACCTGCTCGGCGCGTTCCGGGTTCAGGGATATGCCCCCGACGGCGACGTCGCACGCCCCCGACGTGTAGTCGTCCATGAGCGTCTTCCAGCTGGTCTTCACGAACTCCGGCTCCACGCCCATGGTCTCGGCCAGGTCGCGGGCCATGTCCACATCGATGCCCTTCCAGTCGCCGCTCTCGGTCTGCTCGGTGAAGGGCGGATAGTCACCGGTGGAGCAGACGCGCAACGTGCCGACCTCCTTGATGCGGGTGAGTGCGGAGTCGACGACGGTGGCGGTGGCGGGTTCCGATGAGCTGCCCGCATCCTGCGCCGTGCCGCAGGAGGTGAGGGTGAGCGTCAGGACGACGCCGAAGGCCGCCGTCGCGAGTCGGCAGCGGGTGGGGCGGAAGGTCATGATCGGCTGGCTCCCTCGACGACGGCATGTGAGTCCCGTCACCGTAGCCCAGCACCACACGCCCCCACCGCCCCGCGTACGACAAATACACAACACTTGCCTTGCGTATCTCACTGAGGTGTGCCTTACTGGTTCACGGACCCCCGCCGGAAGGACCCCCATGGCCCACGCCTCCACGCACCCCGCCCATCCGCTGCCGCCCGTGGCGTCCCGTCGCCTGCTGCTGGCCCAGCGGCTGCTCCGCGGCGAGGGCTCCGTCGAGGTCACGGCCTTCCGCGCCGGCGAGACGCTCACGACGGCCGTCCACGGCGTGAGCGCGGACGGCCGCCTCGTGGTCGCCCACGTCCCCAACCTCCTCGGTTCGCTCGGCGCGTTCCACACGCCCGCGCCGCTGGACGTGCGCGTGGACGTCCAGCGTGACGCCCTGGACCTCACGGTCCCCACCCGCCTGGCGTCCGTGCATCTGCTCGGCACCCTGCGCTGGTGCCGGGACTCGGCCGAGGTCGCGGAGCTGGGGCTGCGCGGTCGCGTCGCGGACCTCGTGGCCGACGTCGGCCCACGGGTGCGCGTGGGCGTCGTCGAGACCCAGCGGATCCTGTTGCACGACGTCGACGGCGTCGCCGTGTTCTGCCGCCACACCCTGCCGCTCACGTCGCGCGGGCTCGTCGACCAGGCCGAGCTCGCAGACCTGGCGGACGACGTGCTGGGCACCGCCCCCGAGGTGCTCGCGGACCTGGCCGACGCCGTCGCCCTGGGCCTGCTGCCGGGCGAGAGCACCCCGTTGCAGGTCGACACCGAACTCCTGCCCGAGTCCCCCGCCCACGCCCTCGACGCGGACGAAGCCGGGGTGACCCTGCTGCGCGTCCGCGACGGCGAGAGCACCGCGGTGCACGTGGCCCTGCCCGGTGCGGGCCGGCTCGACCACAGCCCCCGGCACGCCTGGCGGCGGCTGCTGGACGCGATCCCGGCGCGGGTCGCCCACCCCTGAGGGGCGGCGTCAGTCGATCGTGTAGGTGGCGCAGGTGGCCACGTCCGTGACCTCGATGCCCTCGGCGGTGCAGGCGAGGTCGGCGTTGTAGGTGCACTCGAGGCGGTGGCACGCACCGACGGTCGAGGCGCCCTCGGTCACCGGGCGGCGGACGTCCAGCTGGACGAAGGTGCCGCAGCCGGGCGTTCGGTCGGAGCCGGCGACGGTGATGGCCAGGGCGTTGCAGGACGTCTCGGCATTGAAGGCGCAGGCACTGGCGGCGCAGGTGCGGACGGCGGTGGTCATGGCGTGATCCTCTCGGTTCGGGCCCGCCCCGGGCCGGGGCGGTGCTGCTGGAATCGAGATTACTCCGGCCCACGAATAGCACAAGAGGGGTAAGCCTTAGTCGATAGACGATTAGCGCAAATGGATTTTGCGCATTGTCGTGTGTCGTATGGACCGACGTCGTGCCCGCCGGCCGCCCGGAATCTTCTGCATCTCTGGCCCTTCTGGCGACCACGCGCCCACTCAGAAGGGTCAGATGCGCAGACGATCCGCCGTCCCCGCCTCCTGAGCAGCCCCGGCAGCCCCGGCAGCTCCACCACCCTGGCCGAGTCCGCCCCGCGCTCCTAGCGTGGGGCCATGAGCACCCATCGCCTGTCCCCCACCGCCCTCGGGTTCGCCGCCGGACTGGGCACCGCGGCCGCTGTCACCGCAGCCCGCAAGATCGCCCTCATGGGCGCCGTCGGGAAGGGCCACCCGCTCAAGCACCGCCTCCTGGACGCGGCATCCGGCCTGGTCCAGCCGAAGTACCCCATGGGCGCGATGAGCACCTATCTCAACGGACTGCACTTCTACGCCGACGACCTCGGCCGACAGGTCGAAGCCAGCCACTTCTGCATCCACCTGCGCCACGACCTGCACCAGTGCGTGATCTTCGACCGCAACGCGCCGGACGCACGGCTGATCGGCATCGAGTACATCATCAGCGAGGAGCGGTTCCGCAGCCTCCCCGACGAGGAGCGGCGCCTGTGGCACAGCCACCACTACGAGGTGAGCTCCGGCGCCCTCACGGCCCCCGGGGTGCCCGAGCTGGCCGAGCACAGTTACTTCGAAGACCTCATCCACACCTACGGGAAGACGTTCCACACCTGGCAGTACGACCGGTACGACTTCCCGTACGGCATCCCCCAGCTGATGATGGGCCTCACCGGCGACGGCCAGGTGGACGAGGCCCTCCTGCGCGCCCGCGACGAGCGCGTGGGCGTGGACACCGCGGCCAAGCGACGCCACCGCGCGGACATCCCGGTCCCGGACGTGGTGCCGGGCGCGAACAGCTGGGAGCGCGGGCGGGTCGTGCAGACCACGCTCGAGGAGCGCCCGGTGCGGGGCCGCGACGACTGAGGGCGGCGTCGTCGGGAGGGCGCCGTTTCCCGAACGACAGCGGTGCGACACGCCGCCGTTTCCCGAACGAAAACGCTCGGCGGGCCGGCGCCGTCATCTGGATCGGGCGGGCGCGCCCCGCGAGGGACAGCACGTCCGCCGCACGTGTCGCGACAGCGAGAACGCTGGGCTCAGACCTTGCCCTTGAGCAGTCGGTGCCAGTAGATCCGGGGCTGGCCGAAGCGGTCGAAGGCCGCCGTGCTCTTCCGCGGCTTCGTCAGGTCCACGCCGGGGATCGACCGGTCCTCGGAGCCGTCGCGGACGTGCTCGTCCAGGACCAGCTCGTCCCGGCTGACCATCACGGGGATCACGGTGTAGCCGTCGTACTTCTGGAGCGGCTTCCCCGCGTCCGCGGCCTGGATGTTCTGGGCCAGGATCTTGACCTGCCGGCGCAGGGCACCGCCGGAGGGCCGTGTGCCCAGGGCGGCGGCGTCGCCCAGCGCCCACACGTGCGGGTGCACGGGATGCCGCAGGGTCGCGGGATCCACGGCCGCCAGGCCGGCCTCGCCGTCGTCCGCCAGGCCTGCCTCGGCGATGAACTCCGGGGCCCGCACCACGGGCGTGATGTACGCGGCCGCGACGTCGGTGATCCGCTCACCGGTGTTGAGCACCACCTCGCGGGCCTCGTGGTCCACGGCGTTCACCTCTGCGCCGGCGTGCACATGGATGCCGTACCTCGCCACGGCCTCGGCCAGAGCGGGGTCGATGGTCTGCCGGTCCAGGATCCGGCCGTAGGGGGTCACCAGGTGGACGTCCACGTCCGGCAGGATCCCCGTGCGCTCCCACGCCGCGCAGGCCAGGAACAGCGCCTTGAGCACGGTGCCGCCGCACGAGGAGGGCTCAGCCGGCACATTCGCCACCACACGGTCCCCCGCGGCCACACGCGACAGCAGCGCCCGGGCGGCGTCCACGTGCTCGGGCACGTGCGCACTCGCCGCCCATCCGGCGGCGTAGGCCTCACGCAGCCCGTCGATCGCACCCCACCACGGGGTCAGCCCCGGGCAGAGCACGAGGTGGCGGAAGCCCACGGTCAGCCCGGTGCTCGTCACCGCGGTCCGTTCCTCGGCGTCCACGGCCACGACGTGGTCCGGGATCCATTCGACCCCGTCCGGGATGACGGCCCGCATCGGCCGTTCGAACCGGGCCATGTCCGCCTGCCCGCCCGCCGCGTAGTTCAGCATCGGCCGGTAGCGGTGCAGCTGTTGGCCGTCGGCGATGGCGACCCGACCCTGCCGCTTCCGCCGCAGTGCGGCGGCCAAGGACACGCCGGCGTTGCCGCCGCCGACGATCAGGATGTCGTACTGCTCGGTCACGTGGTCCTCCGTGGGGTGACGGGGTCAAGGAAACGGTACGTCCGCCCCCGCAGACGTGCTCCGCGGCAGACGGGACGTGCCGCCCATCCTCCACTGGGGGCCGGGGCCGGCGCTAGCCCGTAAGGCCCAGCAGCCGCAGCTGGTCGGCGTACTTGCGCATCCCGGCCTCCACGGCCTGCGGGTTCTGCGCGTACCAGTCCAGGTGGGTCTGTCGCAGCTGCTCGGCCGGAACGGTCTGTCCGGCCACGGCCCAGTCCTCGGTCGGCTCGGCGTCGAGGTCGAGGGCCTCCACCACGGCCGCCTCGAGGGGCGCGCGCACCCCGCCGAGGAGCACGCGGGAGGCGGGCACGGGCTGGACGGCGACGTCGCCCGGCAGGTGCCCGGCCACGCGCTCGGCCACGCGGGTCAGCAGCGTGTTGGTCGGGTGGTTCACGGTGTAGAAGCCGACGCCCCGCTCCGCCGCCACGAGGTCCGCCATGGACAGCGTCCCCTTCGCCTCCTCCCTCGCCCGCAGCGCCTGCACGGACGCGGCCGCGGCCTCGCGGATCGCCGCCGGCGCCACCTCCCGACGACGGCCCGTCGCCGCCTCGGCCAGCACGCGCAGGTCGTGGTACGGCACCACGGGCGGGTCCTCCCCCGGCCGCTCGGCCGCCCCGGGCGCGAACTTCCAGTTGCGGAGGGTGACCTGCCAGGGAAAGCGCGAGACGTCGTACACCACGGGGATCCGCACCACGGCGGCGTCCTTCGGCAACCGGGCCACGAGCTGGTCCGTGCCGATGGGCATGCCCCGGTAGTCGTGCGGGATCGGCTGGGTGACGAGGGCCTTCACGCGGGGCAGCAGTCGCTCCAGGTGCTCGACCTCGTCCGGCTGGGCCTCGAAGGCGGGCGGCACGCGCACGCTCACCAGGTCCGCCCCGTGCAGCGGTGTGCCGGGCTCCCCGCCGAGCAGCCGCCGGTACGACTCGCCCTGGCAGTTGCCCCACACCAGCAGCAGGTCACCCTCGGGCAGGTCCTCGAGCCCGTAGAAGTGGCCGTAGTGCCGGCGTCGTCCCTCGTCCTCGTTCACGCCTGCGTCCTCTCTCCTCAGCCGTCCTCGCGACGGATCCAGTCGACGCCCGTCTTCCCGAACCACCAGGCCAGGAACGCGGAGAGCGCCGCGAAGTCCAGCTCGTCCAGCTCGCTCATCGGCCCTCCCGTGCTCCGTCCTGTCCGCGATTGTGCCAGCCCCGCGGGCACCGGCCCGCTCAGCCCCAGCCGCCCCACCACGCCTCGAGGTCCGGCACGGTGGCCACGGGCGCCCAGCCCAGCCGGGAGGCGGGCACCCGCCACCCCCGCG
>NZ_KV825004.1:0-3089 GCF_001816085.1 Micrococcus sp. HMSC31B01 | reverse complement strand
ACCTCGCGTTCCAGGACGGCGCGCATCGACGCCGACGGCTCGAGGGCCGTCACCGTCCGCACCCGGTCCGCCGGGCGGGCCGCGAGCAGCCGGGTGAACAGTCCCGTCCCGGCCCCGAGCTCCACCACCTCCGCGCCGTCGGCGATGCCCGCCAGGACGCGGTCCACCACGGCGGCCGGGTAGGAGGGGCGGACGGCGTCGTAGTGCTCCCCGCCGGTCTCGAAGGGGTTGGGCCCGGCCCGACGGGCCCGGGCCGGGCGCCCCGGCAGGTTCGGCACAGCGGGGGAAGCGCCCGGCTCCGGGGCGCTCACCGGTCGGAGGGGGTCGTGGCCAGGATCGCCCGGGCCTCGTCCACGTCCTGCGTGATCTGCGCCACGAGCTTCTCGACGCCCTCGTAGGCGACCATCCCGCGCAGCCGGGCCACGAACTCGACCTCGATGTGCTGGCCGTACAGGTCGAAGTCCTCCACCCGCTCGTCATGGCGGTCGATCACGTGCGCCTCCACCACGCGGGAGACGTCCTCGAACGTGGGGTTCGAGCCGATGGAGATCGCGGCCGGCCACACGCCGCCGTGCGCGTCGTGCACCCAACCGGCGTAGACGCCGTCGGCCGGGATCATGCCCTGCACATCCGTCTCGAGGTTCGCCGTGGGGAAGCCGAGCTCGCGGCCGCGCGCGAACCCGTGCACCACCTCGCCGGCGAGCACGTGGTGCCGGCCGAGCACGGCCGCGGCCTGAGCGACGTCGCCCGCGGCCAGGGCCTCGCGCACCCACGTCGAGGAGCAACGGCGCTCCGGCTCGGCCCCGTGCTCGGCGGGGAACTCCTCGACGGCCTCAACCTCGAAGCCGTAGCGGGCCCCCAGGCGCACCATCTCCGCGACGTCGCCGGTGTTGCCCCGGCCGAAGCGCACGTCGTGCCCCACGACCACGACGGCGGCATGCAGCCCGTGCACGAGCATGCCGCGGACGAACTCCTCCGGGGACTGGTCCGCGAACTCGAGGGTGTACCGCTGCAGGAGCACCGCGTCCAGACCCGCCTCCTCCAGGAGGACGACCCGCTGCTCGGGGCTGATGATGTCCACGTGGGGCACCTCGGGCTGGTGCACGGCGCGCGGGTGCGGGGTGAAGGTCACGGCCACGGCCAGGGCGTCGCGGGCCCGCGCCAGCTCGACGACCCGGCGCAGCACCTCCCGGTGGCCGCGGTGCACGCCGTCGAAGTTGCCCAGGGTGACCACGGTGCGCGGCAGGTCCGTGGGGACCTCGTCCAGGCTGTTCCAGACCCGCATCAGAGCGCCCCCGCCTCGGCCGGGCGGGCGGGGCGGTGCGTCAGCAGCCAGATCAGGCCGACCACCGGCAGCACGAGCGGCACATAGCCGTAGCCCGCGCCGAACCGGGACCACACGGTGTCGTGGGCGAACATCCCCGGATCCAGGACGGTCCACAGGCCCACGCCCACCACGCCGGCCAGCTCCACGAGCACGGCGCCCAGCGCCACGGCCCAGGCGCGCGCGCCGGAGCGGGCGAGCGCGAACGTCGCCACGATGTACACGACCGCCGCGACCGCGGAGAGCGTGTACGCCACGGGGGCGGCGTCGAACTGCGTGAGGATCTGGAAGAGGCTGCGCGCGCTCGCCGAGAGGGCGAACACCGCGTAGACCATGACGATGATCCGGCCGAGACCCTGGTTGCGCGCGGGGGCGCCGTCGCTGGGTGCCATGTCCATCCTCCTCACCACTGCCCGAACCAGATGACCTGCATGCGATGCAGCATCACGGCGATCGTGGGCCCGACCACGGCCAGCACGAGGTTGGACCACCGGGTCTTGTCCGTGACGGCCCAGCCCACGGCGATCACCGGCACGATCAGGGCGGTGAGGATGTAGCCCCAGAACTCCCAGCCGGGGCCGTTCAGGGTGTCCCCGCCGAGCTGGCGGACGGCGGCGGCCGCCGCATAGACGAGCGTGAACAGCTCGACGGCGGCCACCGAGAGGATCGAGGCGTCCGCGGGGTGGCGGCGGATCGCCGTCATCACCACGCAGACGACGAACGAGACGGCACCGATCACCAGTCCCGTCCAGAACCAGGCGTCGAGGATCATGCGGTCCTTCCCTGTCCCGGCCCCTCGGCCGGGGCGAACACGAGCTGGGGCTTGGCGACGTCGGCGCCGCGGCGGCGCACGTCGGAGACGAGGGCGATGACGCGGCCGTCCGGCGCGCGCCCGGCGACGAGCGTCTCACCCGTGCCGGTGGGCGCCACGACCCGCCCGAAGGCGAGCTCGTGGGCCTCGTGCTCCGTCAGCTCGCGCACCGGGAAGAGCCCGGCGGCGGCCTCGGAGAGCTCGGTCATCGCGAACCGCTCCGCGAGGGCCTCGAGCGAGAGCGCGTCGGCCACGTCGAACGGGCCGACGGCGGTGCGGCGCAGCGCCGTGAGGTGCCCGCCGGTCTCGAGGGCCTCGCCCAGGTCGCGGGCGAGCGCCCGGATGTAGGTCCCGGACGAGCAGCGCACGGTGACGTCGAGGTCGACCAGCCGGCCGCCGTCGAGCCGGCGCAGCTCGTGCACCGTGAACTCGTGCACGGTGACGGGGCGGGCGTCGAGGGTGACGTCCTCTCCCGCGCGGACGCGATCGTAGGCGCGCCGGCCCGCCACCTTGACGGCGGAGACGGCCGAGGGCGCCTGCAGGATCTCGCCCGTGAGGGCGGCGACCTGCTCGGCCACGCGCTCGGGCGTGACGGCGTTGGCCAGCCGGGTCTGCACGACCTCGCCCTCCGCGTCGTCCGTGACGGTCGACTGCCCGAGCCGGATCGTGGCCGTGTACGTCTTGTCCGTGCCCGTGATGGCGGTCAGCAGGCGCGTGGCCTTGTTGACGCCGACCACGAGCAGGCCCGTGGCCATGGGGTCCAGGGTGCCGGCGTGGCCCACCTTGCGGGTGCCCGCCAGCCGGCGGACCCGCCCGACGACGTCGTGCGAGGTCCACCCCTGCGGCTTGTCCACGAGGACGACCCCCGACGCCTCCGTTCCCGGCGCGTCGGGGGCCTGTCCCCCGGTGCTGCGTGCGCTCACCGTGCCGCGGGCCTCAGGCGCGCGGGGCGTC
>NZ_KV825003.1:0-4134 GCF_001816085.1 Micrococcus sp. HMSC31B01 | reverse complement strand
CCGGACGGGCGTCCGCCCGTCCGGCTCGCGATCGAAAGGACACCACGATGGACTCGTCCCGCCCCGCAGACCACGAGCTGCACACCGACACCACCGCGATGGCCGCGATCGAGGCCGACGCGCCCCGCCCGCCGGCGCGCTGGCGCATGATCGTCTACTCGGCGATCGGCATCGTCATGTTCTTCGTGCCCGTCACGATCAACGGGGCGAGCTCCATCCCGCTGGACCACCTGGTGACCTGGGTGCGCGGGCTGCTCGGCCCGGCCGACCGCTGGGTGGGCCTGGCCATCATCGCCGCCGGCGCCGTGTACCCGTTCGCCTCGGGTCGCTGGCGGACCAGCACCACGCGGGCGGTGTTCGCGTTCCTCGCCGTGCTCGGCCTGGTCGCCTCGGCGATGGTCGTGTTCGGCGTGGGCCCGAGCTGGATCCTGGACAAGAGCATCGGTCCGTTCCTGATGGACAAGCTCGTGGTGCCCGTGGGCCTGATCGTGCCCATCGGCGGCGTCTTCCTGGCCCTCGTGATCGGCTACGGCCTCATGGAGTTCGTGGGCGTCTACCTGCGCCCGGCCATGCGGCCGATCTGGCGGGTGCCCGGCCGCGCCGCCGTCGACGCCGTGGCCTCCTTCGTGGGCTCCTACGCCCTGGGCCTGCTGCTCACCAACCGCATGTACACCAGCGGCCGTTATACGGCCCGCGAGGCGGCGATCATCGCCGCCGGCTTCTCCACGGTGTCCGCGACCTTCATGGTGATCGTCGCCAAGACGCTGGGCCTGATGGACATCTGGCTCTGGTACTTCTTCGGCACCCTCCTGGTGACGTTCGCGGTCACGGCCATCACCGTGCGCATCCCGCCGCTGAGCCGCATCCCGGACGAGGTGTACCCCGGCGCGGTGCACTCGCCCGAGCTGGCCGTCACCCGGGACCGCTTCCGGGTGGCCCGTCGCGCCGCCGAACAGACCCTCGCCGAGGCCCCGTCCCTGCCGAAGAACATCTGGGTCAACTTCCGGGACGGCCTCGTGATGGTGCTCCAGATCCTGCCCTCCATCATGTCCGTGGGCCTGATCGCCCTGGTCCTGGCCACCTACACGCCCGTGTTCGAGTGGATCGGCGTGATCTTCTACCCGCTGTTCTGGGCGCTGGGCTACTCCGATCCCGGCCTGCTGGCCTCGGCCTCCGCCACCTCGATCGCCGAGATGTTCATCCCGGCCACGATGGCGGCCGGTCACGAGGACCTCGTCGCCCGCTTCGTGATCGGCGTCGTCTGCGTCTCCGCGATCATCTTCTTCTCCGCGGTGGTGCCTGCCATCCTGGCCACGGACATCCCCATCCCGCTGTGGAAGCTCGTGGTGATCTGGGCCGAGCGTGTGGCCCTCACCATCCTGCTCGCCACGCCGGTCGCCCATCTGGTCGCGGCGCTCACCTGAGGCCCACCCCACCGCCCCACCCCCCGTCCGTCCCGCAGAGAGAGGCCCCCATGCGCTCCACGCTCATCACCGACATCGCCGAGCTGACCACCGTCGACCCCGAAAGGCGGGTGCTCACGGACGCGGCCGTCGTCGTCGAGGACGAGCGCATCGCCTGGATCGGCGCCGCCGCGGACGCCCCGGACGCGGACGACCGGGTGTCCGTGGGGGGCCGCGCCGTGCTGCCCGGCTGGGTGGACTCCCACACGCATCTCGTGTTCGACGGGGACCGCTCCGCCGAGTTCGAGGCCCGCATGGCCGGGGAGTCCTACGCGGCCGGCGGCATCGGTGTGACCACCTCCGCCACCCGTGCCGCCTCGGACGACCGCCTGGCCGAGCTGGTCCGCGGCCGGGTGGCCGACGCGGTGGCCGGCGGCACCACCTACCTCGAGACCAAGACCGGCTACGGGCTCACCGTGGAGGAGGAGGCCCGCCACGCGCGCCTGCTGGCCGGGCTGCGCGAGGAGGGCCTCGTGGACGAGGTGACCTTCCTCGGCGCCCACCTCGTGCCCCCGGGCCGGGACGCGGAGGACTACCTCGACGACGTCGTCGGGCCGATGCTCGAGGCCGTGCGGGAGCACGCGAGCTGGGTGGACGTGTTCTGCGACACCGGCGCCTTCGACGCCGAGCAGACCCGCCGCGTGCTCGCCGCGGGCGTGGCGGCGGGACTGGGCGTGCGCCTGCACGGCAACCAGATCGAGCAGGGCCCGGGCGTGGGCGTGGCCGTGGAGTTCGGCGCCGCCTCCGTGGACCACGTCAACCACCTCTCCGACGCGGACGTCGAGGCCCTGGCCGGCACCTGGACCGGCTGGGACCGCGCCTCGGCCACCGGCACGCCCGGCACCGTGGCCGGCTGCCTGCCGGCGTGCGACCTGTCCACCCGCGCCCCGCTGGCGCCCGCGCGTCGCCTGCTCGACGCCGGCATCGAGGTCTCCCTGGCCTCGAACTGCAACCCGGGCACCAGCTACACCACGTCCATGAACTTCAACGTGGGCACCGCCGTGCTGCAGATGCACCTGACCCTCGCCGAGGCCGTGCGCGCCGCCACCCTCGGCGGGGCCATCGGCCTGCGGGCGCAGGACCGCGTCGGCAGCCTCGAGGTCGGCAAGCGCGCCGACCTGCACGTGCTCGACGCCCCCGCCGCCATCCACCTGGCCTACCGCCCCGGCATGCCGCTGACCCATGCGGTCTGGCGCGCGGGCCGCCGGGCCGTCTGATCGACCGACAGCAAGGAGAACGCATCACCATGACCACCCCTCCCGCCACCGTCACGCTCGGCACGTCCGGGGCCACCCTGGACGACGTCGTCGCCGTGGCCCGCCACGACGCCCGCGTGGTGCTCGCCGACGACGTGCTCGAGACCGTCGGCGCGGTCCGCCGCCACGTCGAGGCGCTGGCCGAGGCCGAGACCCCCACCTACGGCGTCTCCACCGGCTTCGGCGCGCTCGCGGACAAGCACATCCCGCTCGAGTCCCGCGCGCAGCTGCAGAAGTCCCTGATCCGCTCCCACGCCGCCGGCATGGGCCCCGTGGTGGAGCGCGAGGTCGTCCGCGCGCTGATGTTCCTGCGCGCCACCACGCTGGCCTCCGGCCGCACGGGCGTGCGCCCCGTGGTGGTCGAGACCTTCGTGGCCATGCTCAACGCGGGCATCACCCCCGCCGTGCGCGAGTTCGGCTCGCTGGGCTGCTCGGGCGACCTCGCCCCGCTCTCCCACGTGGCCCTGGCGCTGATGGGCGAGGGCGACGTCGTCGGGGCGGACGGTGCGCTGCGTCCGGCCCGCGAGGCGCTCGCCGAGGCCGGGATCGAGCCGGTCGAGCTGCGGGAGAAGGAGGGCCTGGCCCTCGTCAACGGCACCGAGGGCATGCTCGGCATGCTGATCATGGCGCTGGCCGACCTCGAGGAGCTCGCCGACACCGTGGACCTCACCGCCGCGATGTCCGTGGAGGCGCTGCTCGGCACCGACCGCGTGTTCGTGCCGGAGCTGCACCTGCCGCTGCGCCCCCACCCGGGCCAGGCGACCTCCGCCGACCGGATGCTGAAGATCCTGGCGGGCTCGCCGATCGTGGCCAGCCACAAGGAGGGCGACTCCCGCGTGCAGGACGCCTACTCGCTGCGCTGCGCCCCGCAGGTGGCCGGCGGCCTGCGCGACACCCTCGCGTACGTGCGCACCGTGGCCGAGCGCGAGCTCGCCGCCACCGTGGACAACCCGGTGGTGCTCGACGACGGCCGGGTGAGCTCGAACGGCAACTTCCACGGGGCGCCCGTGGCGTACGTGCTGGACTTCCTGGCCATCCCGGTGGCCGACGTCGCCAGCATGTCCGAGCGCCGCACCGACCGCATGCTGGACCCGGCCCGCTCACACGGGCTGCCCGCGTTCCTCGTGGACGACCCGGGCGTGGACTCCGGCATGATGATCGCCCAGTACACGCAGGCCGGGCTCGTCTCGGACATGAAGCGTCTGGCCGTGCCCGCGTCCGTGGACTCGATCCCGTCCTCCGCGATGCAGGAGGACCACGTCTCCATGGGCTGGCACGCCGCCCGCAAGCTGCGCTCGGCCGTGGAGAACTTCCGCCGCGTGCTCGCCGTCGAGCTCGTGGCCGCCGCCCGCGCGATCGAGCTGCGCGCCCCGCTGCAGCCCTCCGCCGCGACCGGTGCCGCCGTCCGCGTGATC
>NZ_KV825002.1:0-4945 GCF_001816085.1 Micrococcus sp. HMSC31B01 | reverse complement strand
AGCTGGCCCAGCACGCCGTCCACGGTCCGGCGGGCGACAGCGCCGCGCGCCTGGGCGTCGGCGGCGAGGGTCTCGAGCCAGGCGCGCAGGCCCGCGACGTGCTCCTGCGGGAGCAGACCGCGCTCGTCGAAGCGGGTCTCGGGGATCACGTGGATCCGGGCGTCGGCGAGGCCGCGCTCGGTGAGCATGCGCCGCAGGTCCGGGGTGATGTCCTCCGCCGCGCCCTCGGGCACGCGGCCGAGCACGACGGCCACGGTGATGTCGCGGGCGGCGGCCTCGTCCAGCAGCTGCCAGGGCACGGCGTCGGCGTAGCGGTGCGCCGTCGTCGTGAAGATCCACAGGTCGGCGGCCTCGAGGAGCTGCCGGGCCAGCGCGCGGTTCTGGTCCGCCACGGAGTCGATGTCCGGGGCGTCCACGAGGGCGATGCCCGAGGGCAGTGCGGGCTCGGCCACGAGCGCGACCGTGTCCATCGCGGACTGGTCGGGTTCGACGGGGCCGGCGGCCGCGTCGCGGTGCACGCTGACGCGGGCGAGGTCGGGCAGCACCCGCGGGCCCGTGAACCAGTGGGCGTCGGCGGGGTTGTGCAGCAGCAGCGGCTGGCGCGTGGTGGGCCGCAGGGCGGAGGAGCGGGAGACCTCGTGGCCGACGAGCGCGTTCACCAGCGTGGACTTGCCCGCACCGGTGGAGCCGCCCACGACGGCCAGCAGCGGCGCGTCGAGCGAGTCGAGGCGGGGCAGCACGTAGTCGTCGATCTGGTGCAGGGTGCGCTCGCGCTCGGCGCGGTCCTGCCCCGCGGTGACGGTCTCGAAGGGCAGCTCGAGCGCGGCGAGGTGCTCGCGCACGCGACGGACGGCCGTGTCGACGCCGAGGTCTGGGGCGTTCTGATCCGTGTGTGGCACGTGGGCCATCGTCTCACGGGCGCGCACCGGCCGCCCATCCCGCCGGCCCGGCGGACGGAAACGACGGAAGCCCGGTCCGCAGGGACCGGGCCTCCTGTCACTCGGGTGACCCCAGCGGGATTTGAACCCGCGTTACCGCCGTGAGAGGGCGGCGTACTAGGCCGCTATACGATGGGGCCGTGCGCCACGTCCGAGCGTCTCCGCCCGTGCGCGTTCATTGAGTCCGAAGACTCGCTGGGGTACCAGGACTCGAACCTAGAATGACGGTACCAGAAACCGTTGTGTTGCCAATTACACCATACCCCACTGTCGGTCAAGCATGCCTGACCGATGTGCATCATATTCATGAGCTCGGTGTTCCCGGATCTCTCCGGCAACGAGTAAGAACTCTACACCCTCCGGGCGACGTGTGCAAAATCGGCGGGTCAGGCCGCCAGCCAGGTCCGCAGCCCGCCGATCGCCCGCATCCGCCAGCATGCGTGCTCCTCGTCCCAGAGCGGCTCCTCCGCCCCGCCGTGGGCGGGGGCGTCGGGGCTCATCCACACCGGAACGAGCCCCGCCGACCGGGCCCCCTCGACGTCGTGACGCAGGCTGTCCCCCACCATGAGGGTGCGTCCCGGGTCCGTGCCCAGGCGGGAGCAGCCGGCCAGGAAGGGGGCCGGGTCCGGCTTCGGGGCCCCGGCCGTGTCCGAGCCGATCAGCACCTCGACCCACTCCAGACCGAGGGCGTCGGCCTTGCCGCGCTGGTAGGCCTCCACGTTGTTCGTGACGATCCCCACGCCACGGCCTGTTCCCCGCACCTCGGCGAGGACGTCGACGGTCGCGGGGAACAGCGCCCAGTGCCCGCGCACGACCTCTTCGTAGTCGGTGGTCCACAGGCCGTCGAGCGGGGTCGCCGCGTCCTCGGGCACGCCGAGCGCGCGCAGGGCGTCGGCCACGCGGGCCAGCCGCTGCTCCTCGAACGTCAGCTCCCCGGCCACGTAGCGCCCGTAGTGGCCGCCGGCGTCGGACGCGAAGGCGTCGGTGGCCTCAGCCAGCACCGCCGGGTCGACGTCGGCGGCCCCGGCCCACTGCCGGCGCACCGTCGCGTCGAACGCGGCGTGCTGGGCGGAGCGCAGATCCAGCAGCGTGTCGTCCAGGTCGAAGAGGACGGCGTCCCAGGCCGGCGGCGCGGGCGCGCCCGCGGACCCGCCGGCCGGCGTCGTGCTCACGCCCCGGCTCATGCGTCGGCGGGCTGGTCCTGGTCCAGGCCCTGTTCCGCGGCGAAGCGGTCCAGACGGGCGAGCGCGGAGTCCCGGCCCAGGATCTCGAGCGACTCGAAGAGCGGCGGGGACACCTTGCGGCCGGTCACCGCGACGCGCACCGGGCCGAACGCCTGGCGCGGCTTGAGGCCCAGGCCGTCGATGAGGGCGGCCCGCAGCGCCGCCTCGATGCGCTCGGTGGTGAACTCGTCCTCGGGCAGGGCGGCCAGCGCCTCCCGGGCCGCGGCGACGGCGGCGCCCAGGTCCGCCGGCATGCCCTTGAGGGCGCCTTCGGCGGTCCGGACGTCCCGGTCCGCCGTGAAGAGGAAGGTGAGCATCTCGACGGCCTCACCGAGCAGCTGCACGCGCTCCTGCACGAGCGGGGCCGCGGCGGTGAGGACCTCCATCTCCCGCTCCGTCAGGTGCTCGCCCACGAGGCCGGCCGCGTGCAGGTAGGGCACGAGACGGTCACGGAAGTCGGCCACGTCGAGCATGCGCACGTGCGTGCCGTTGATCGCGATCGCCTTCTTCTCGTCGAAGCGGGCGGGGTTGGCCAGCACCTTGTGCACGTCGAAGTGCTCCACGAACTGCTGCGGGGTGAAGATGTCCTCGTCCGCGGAGAGGGACCAGCCCAGCAGGCCGAGGTAGTTCAGCAGGCCCTCCGGGATGAAGCCGTTGTCCCGGTGCAGGAACAGGTTGGCCTGCGGATCGCGCTTGGACAGCTTCTTGTTGCCCTCGCCCATCACGTAGGGCAGGTGGCCGAACACCGGCATGTACCGGGCGACGCCGATCGCGTGCAGGGCGCGGTAGAGCGCGATCTGGCGCGGAGTGGACGAGAGCAGGTCCTCGCCGCGCAGCACGTGGGTGATGCCCATGAGCGCGTCGTCCACCGGGTTCACGAGGGTGTACAGCGGCGACCCGTCCGCGCGGACCACCACGAAGTCCGGCACGGAGCCGGCCTTGAAGGTGATCTCCCCGCGCACCAGGTCGGTGAAGGTGATGTCCTCGTCCGGCATGCGCAGCCGCCAGACCGGCGCGCGGCCCTCGGCCTCGAAGGCGGCGATCTGCTCGTCCGTGAGGTCACGGTCGTGGCCGTCGTAGCCCAGCTTGGGGTCGCGGCCGGCGGCCCGGTGACGGGCCTCGGTCTCCTCGGGGCTCGAGTAGGACGGGTAGATGTATCCGCCGGCCTTGAGCTTCTCGATCACGTCCGCGTAGATCTGCCCGCGCTGGGACTGACGGTACGGCTCGTGCGGGCCGCCGACCTCGACGCCCTCGTCCCAGTCGATCCCGAGCCAGCGCATCGCCTCGAGCAGCTGCTGGTAGGACTCCTCCGAATCGCGCTTGGCATCCGTGTCCTCGATGCGGAACACGAGGGTGCCGCCGGTGTGCCGCGCCCAGCCCCAGTTGAACAGGACGGTGCGGATCAGCCCCACGTGGGGGGTGCCGGTGGGCGAGGGGGCGAAGCGCACGCGCACGGGGGTCTCGGCGTCCACCTGGGGGACGTCGGCGAAGGGGGCGGGGGCGTTCTCGGACACGGGAGCGGTGGCGTCAGTCATGATGCCCCGAGTCTACGCGGGGGCCCGGACGGCGTCGTCGGGCGCCCGCGTCAGCGGCGGAAGACGGTGGCCAGGACGCCGATCCCCTCGACCTCGGCCTCGACGCGCTGGCCCTCCTGGACCGTCCCGACCCCGCCCGGGGTGCCGGTCAGGATCACGTCGCCGGGCAGGAGGGTGAACATCTCCGAGGCCGCGGCCACGAGCTCGCGGACGCCGAAGACCATGTCCGCCGTCGTGCCGTCCTGGCGGGTCTCGCCGTCGAGCCGGGACGTGATGCGCAGGCCGCCGGCCGGCTCCACGTCCAGCTCGGTCTCGATCCACGGGCCCAGCGGGCAGGCGCCGTCGAAGCCCTTGGCGCGGGCCCACTGCAGGTCGGTGCGCTGGGCGTCGCGGGCGGTGAGGTCGTTGCCCACGGTGTAGCCGAACACGACGTCGTCCACGCGGCTCACCGGCACGTCCTTGCAGATGGTGCCGATGACGACGGCGAGCTCGGCCTCGTAGGAGACCTCGTCCGACCAGCTCGGCAGGGTCACGGGCTCGTTCGGACCCACGACGGCGGTGTTCGGCTTGAGGAAGAACTGCGGCGAGGCGGGGACCTCGTTGCCGAGCTCCTTCGCGTGGTCGGCCCAGTTGCGGCCGACGCCCACGATCTTCGAACGCGGGATGATCGGGGCCACGAGGCGCACGTCCTCGAGGCGGTGCGTGGTGCCGGTGGGCTGGATCCCGTGGAAGAACGGGTCGCCCTGCAGGGCGGTGATGCTCAGCTCGGCGGGGTCGGCGTCGGCCGGGCCCTCCACGATGCCGTAGGTCGGTTCGGCCTGGTCCACGAAACGGGCGATGCGCATGGGGGTCAGCGTAGTGGGTGAGCGGCGGTCGCCGTCGCCGGACACCCACTCGATGCCGGCCCCGCTGACGTCGCGAGCCAGACGATTCGGCCGCGGCGGACGGCCTGAGGAGACCGATTCGTCTGGCTCGCGGGCGGATTCGTCTGGCTCAGCGCGGCGCGGTGCGGGGCGGGTCGAGACCGCTCAGCAGCAGCGGCTGCCCGGATTGGCCTCCTGGCGCGCGTACTCGGCCCGCCAGAACTCCCGCTCGGTCATCGGCGCGCGCTCCGGATGGTGGGCCCGGTGGTGGGCCACGTACGCGTCGTACTTCCCCTCTCCGGAGAGCTGGCGGACCCACCAGCGCACCCGGGCCCACACCCCGGGCCGAGACGGGCCGGCCGGGCCCTCCGCGGTGGAGGGCCCGG
>NZ_KV825001.1:0-3777 GCF_001816085.1 Micrococcus sp. HMSC31B01 | reverse complement strand
TCGACCGCCGCCCCGAGCCCCACCGCGCTGCCCGCCGGGGATCCCGCGGCCGACGCCCAGGCGGCCGGGCGCGTCCTGGAGACGCTGCTTGCCGAGGAGACGGCCGCAGCGGGGACACCGCAGGACGAGGCCCCGGCTGTGCTGTCCTCGTCGGCGGGCGTGCTGCGCCTGACCGCGGTCGTCACCCAGACCACCGCGGCCCGGCTCGAGCTCGAGTCGATCACGGACCTCAACGGCCGGTGCGAGTCGCTCACCGCCGTCGCACCCCCGCCCCTGACCGCCGCGGCGGATCCGGACGCGGCCACGGCCCTGCGCGCCCGCCTGGACCGGCTCGCCGGCTGTCGACCCGAGACCTGGCTGGCCGACACCGAGGACCCGAGCGCCGCCGTCGTCGCGGATGAGGCCCAGGTCGCGCTGCTGACCCGCACGGATCCGGAGATCGACGCGAACTCGCTCGTCCCGCTCGAGGACGACGGCCGCGTGCTCCCGGAGGGGCGGCTGACCGCCGTCGGCTCCGCCGCGACGCTGGATGACGACGCCGAGCGGCGCATCGCCGAGGTGATGTCCGCCCTCGACGGCGACGGTCTGCGGGAGCTCGAACGGCTCACCACGGGCGCCGACCCGCTTCCCCTCGCCGAGGCCGCGCAGTACTGGCTGGTGGACCATGGCCTGGAGGACGCGCCTGAGGACTGGTTCGTGCCCCGCGGCTCCTGGTTCTGAGCCCGCACGGATGCGGGGCGCCGGCCCGCGTCGCACGAGCGCGACTGTGATGCACACCGCCCGGGGGTGCCATGATGGAGGGCATGCCGACCCCGCGTCCCCGCCAGATCCGCCAGTCCGCCAAGCTGCTGAACGTCCGCTACGACGTGCGCGGCCCCATCCTGGAGGAGGCGCAGCGGATGGAGGCCGCGGGCCACCGGATCATGAAGCTGAACATCGGCAACCCGGCCCCGTTCGGCTTCGAGGCGCCGGACGCCGTCCTGGCGGCGATGCACCAGCACCTGCCGCACGCGCAGGGCTACTCGGACTCCAAGGGCATCTACTCGGCGCGCATCGCCGTCTCGCAGTACTACGAGTCCCGGGGCATCCGGGACATCGGCGTGGACGACGTGTTCATCGGCAACGGCGTCTCCGAGATGATCACCATGGTCCTCACGGCCCTGGTCGACGACGGCGACGAGATCCTCGTCCCCTCGCCCGACTACCCGCTGTGGACCGGCGCCACCACCCTGGCCGGGGGCCGAGCGGTGCACTACCGCTGCGTCGAGGAGGAGGGCTGGGAGCCCGACCTCGAGCACATCGAGTCCCTCGTCACGGAGCGCACCAAGGGCATCGTCCTGATCAACCCGAACAACCCCACCGGCGCGGTCTACTCCCGCGCCGTGCTGCAGGGCATCGTGGACGTCGCCCGCCGCCACAACCTCGTCCTCATGGCGGACGAGATCTACGAGAAGATCACCTACGACGGCGCCCGCCACATCAACGCCGCCGGCCTGTCCGACGACGTGCTCACCCTGACGTTCTCCGGCCTGTCCAAGGCGTACCGGGTGGCGGGCTACCGCTCCGGCTGGGTGGCCGTGTCCGGGCCGAAGCACCGGGCCGCCGACTTCCTCGAGGGCCTGACCCTGCTGGCCAACATGCGGATGTGCGCCAACGTGCCCGCGCAGCACGCCATCCAGGTGGCACTGGGCGGCTACCAGTCCATCGACGACCTCGTCCTGCCCGGCGGTCGGCTGCTCGAGCAGCGCAACCTCGCCCAGGACCGCCTGAACGCCATCCCCGGCGTGTCCGTGCAGCCGGCCCACGGCGCCCTCTACCTGTTCCCGCGGCTGGACCCGGAGGTCTACGCGATCGACGACGACGAGGCGTTCGTCATCGAGCTGCTGCGGGCGAAGAAGATCCTCGTCTCGCACGGCGGGGCGTTCAACTACCCGCACAGCGACCACTTCCGGCTCGTCACGCTGCCCAGCGTGAAGGACCTGGACGTGGCCCTGGACCGTCTCGAGGACTTCCTCGAGGACTGGAGGGAGCGCCATGGCTGACACCCCGGTCACCGAGGCGGGCCGACCCGCCCGTGCCACCGACGACGACGGCGTCTTCGACGCCCCCGCGCGGGAGCTGTTCGCCGCCCGCCGTGGAGACGAGGTCCGGGGCCCGGCCGACGTCGACGCCGCCGCGACGCCCGGCTACGGCGGGGACAAGGCGAAGGGCAAGAAGGACCTGGCCGCGCGCGGCCGGGCGCTCGCCGACCTGCAGGAGCTGCTGTTCGCCCAGTCGGTGCGCCACGCGCCCGTGGGGGAGGTGCCGTCCCTGCTGGTGATCCTGCAGGGCATGGACACCGCCGGCAAGGGCGGGATCATGCGCCACGTGATCGGGGCGATGGATCCGCTGGGCGTCCACGTGCACGCGTTCAAGGCGCCGACCCCGGAGGAGCGCGCCCACGACTTCCTGTGGCGCATCCGACCGCACCTGCCGCGGCCCGGCCTGGTCTCCGTGTTCGACCGGTCGCACTACGAGGATGTGCTCGTGCACCGCGTGCGCGGGCTCTCCCCTCTGGCCGAGGTGGAGGAGCGCTACGGGGCCATCCGCGAGTTCGAGGCGGCCGTGCGCGCCGCGGGGACACGGATCGTCAAGGTGATGCTGCGGATCTCGCCGGAGGAGCAGGCCAAGCGCCTGCTGGCCCGCCTGGACGACCCCACGAAGCACTGGAAGTTCAGCGAGAGCGATCTCGATGACCGCGCGTACTGGGACCAGTACATGGACGCGTACCGGATCGCGATCGAGCGGACGGACACCGAGGACGCGCCGTGGTTCATCGTGCCGGCGGACCGCAAGTGGTTCGCGCGGCTGGCGGTGCAGCAGCTGATCATCGAGACCCTGCAGGGGATGGGGCTGGACTGGCCGAAGGCCGACTTCGACGTCGCGGCCGCCCGCCGTCGCCTGCTGGCGGGCTGAGCGCCGCCGTCGTCGCGCTGGGCGGGCAGTGGTGGCCGGACCTTGCCAAGCACGGGGTCGCGGTGAGTCGATGTACGGACACCGGGCGCCGCAGAGGCGCTCCGGATCCGATCCGAAAGGTGGACCCATGACTGAGAACGCCAACCAGAATGCCCCGCTGACCGGCAAGACCGTCGCGTTCCTCGCGACCAACGGCGTCGAGCAGGTCGAGCTGACCTCCCCGTGGGAGGCCGTGATCGCCGCCGGCGCGACCCCCGTGCTCGTCTCGCCGGAGTCCGGCACCATCACCGCGATGCAGTCCGACTGGGATCACGGCGAGTCCTTCGACGTGAACACGACGGTGAAGGACGCCAAGGCCGAGGACTTCGACGGCCTCGTGATGCCGGGCGGCACCCTGAACGCGGACGCCATGCGCGTCAACAAGGACGCCCAGGCGTTCGTGCGTGCCTTCTTCGAGCAGCACAAGCCGGTGGCGGCCATCTGCCACGCCCCGTGGACCCTGATCGAGGCCGGCGTCGTGGAGGGCCGCCGCCTGACCAGCTACCCGTCCCTGAAGACTGACCTGAAGAACGCGGGCGCCCAGTGGGTGGACGAGGAGGTCGTCGTGGACAACGGGCTGACCACCTCGCGCTCCCCGGACGATCTCGACGCCTTCAACGCCAAGGTCGTGGAGGAGCTGAGCGAGGGCAAGCACGAGGACCAGACCGCCTGACCGACGTCGGGCGCGAGTCGCGTGGGGGCGGGGGCCGGTGGCCCCCGCCCCCACCGTTTCCCGAACGAAAGCGGGGCGGAGGCCGCCGTTTCCCGAACGAAAGTGGGGGG
>NZ_KV825000.1:0-902 GCF_001816085.1 Micrococcus sp. HMSC31B01 | reverse complement strand
TGGGCTGACCCCGTTTCGTAGGTCCAGTCGTTATGAGAGTCGTCCTGTTGCCCGCGGTCGCGGGCAGGGAGACTGGTCAGATCATGACGAACAGCAGGAAGCGTCACACCCCCGAGCAGGTCGTCCGTAAGCTCGGGCAGGCCGACAGGATGCTCGCCGATGGTCAGGACGTCGCGGCGGTGTGCCGGGAGCTCGGGGTGTCCGAGCAGACGTACTACCGGTGGCGGAACCAGTACGGCGGCCTCAAGGCCGACGACGCAAAGCGCCTGAAGGAGCTGGAGAAGCAGAACGCGACCCTGAAGCGTCTGCTCGCGGAAGCGGAGCTGGAGAAGGCCGCGCTCAAGGAGCTGGCTGAGGGAAACTTCTAAGCCCGGACAGGCGCCGCGCCGCCGTCGATCACCTCAAGCGCAAGTTGCGGGTGAGCGAACGGATGGCGTGCCGTCTGGTCGGGCTGAGCCGCTCCGCGTACCGGCGACCGCTCAAGGGCGACACGGTCGCGGACCCGGATCGGGCGCTCAGGGAGTGGCTGCGCGCCTGGGCGAAGGACCATCCCCGCTACGGGTATCGGCGGGCGTATCACGACGCCCGCGCCGAGGGGTGGGTGGTGAACCACAAGAAGATCCAACGCCTGTGGCGTGACGAAGGGCTCCGGGTCCCGCAGCGGCGTCGACGCAAGCGCGTCGGGTCCTCGACCGTCGACGCGCCGACGGCGGACGCGCCGAACGTGGTGTGGGCGGTGGACTTCCAGTTCGACGCCGACGAGCACGGACGACCGATCAAGATCTGCTCGATCGTCGACGAACACACCCGGGAGTGCATCGGCGGGCTCGTGGAGCGCTCGATTACCGCCGACCGACTCACCGCCCACCTCGAGGACCTCGTCGCCGCCCGGGGCGCCCCGG
>NZ_KV824999.1:0-2977 GCF_001816085.1 Micrococcus sp. HMSC31B01 | reverse complement strand
TCGACGACGGCGCGGGGCTCGCCTCGGCCGGGGCCTGGTCCTGGGCGGGCGCGTCGCCGCCCAGGGCGTCGTCGGCGGCGGTGGCACGCTTCAGGGCCTCGTTGAGACGCTTCTGCTGCTCGCCGTAGCCGGCCCAGTCGCCCTCGGCCAGACGCTCCTGGCCCTGGGTCAGGGCGTCCTGCGCCTCCTCGAGGGCCGCCGAGAGCTCCTCCTCGACCGTGCCCGGAGCCGACGGCTCCTCGCCCGGTGCGGGCGCCTCCGCCTGGTTCTCCTCCGGGGTGACCGCGCCCGAGTCGCCGTCGAACACCTGGTCCAGGGCCTCCTGGAGGGTGTCCGCGAAGCCGACCTTGTCGCCGAACGAGACGAGCACCTTGCGCAGCGTCGGGTAGGTGGTGCCGCCCGAGGAGCGGACGTACACCGGCTGGACGTAGAGGATGCCGCCGGCCACCGGCAGAGTGATCATGTTGCCGTTGAGCACCTCGGACGCGCCCTGGCGCAGCAGGTTCAGCTCCCGCGAGACGTCCGCGTTCGAGTCGAAGTTCGCCTGCGCCTGGCCAGGGCCGGGCACCGTGGTGGACCGCGGCAGCTCGAGCAGTCGGAGCTTCCCGTAGCCCTCGGCCTTCACGCCGTCCTCCCCCGAGCCGGCGTCGCCGGTGGCGGAGAGGAAACCGTAGAGCACGTTGCGCTGCTGGGCACCGTCCGTGATCTGGGGGATGTAGCTGCTGGTGAGGGAGAACGCCGGCTCGTCCTGGCCGGGCATCTGCAGCGTCATGTAGTACGGCGGCTGCTTGACGTCCTCCTCGCGCGTGGGGTCCGACGGCACGGACCACGCGTCGTTGTTCTCGTAGAAGTCGTCCGCATCGGTCACGTGGTAGCGGCCGAGCAGCTCGCGCTGGACCTTGAACATGTCCTCCGGGTAGCGGACGTGGTCCATGAGTCCGGCGCTCATCTCCGAGTACGGGCGCAGCGAGGACGGGTACACGTTCTGCCAGGCCCGCAGCAGCGGATCCTGGTCGTCCCACGCGTAGAGGGACACCGAGCCGTCGTACGCGTCCACCGTCGCCTTCACCGAGTTGCGGATGTAGTTCACCCGGCCCTGGAGCGCCGGGTTCTGGCCCTGGCTCAGGGAGTCCACCGTGACCTCGCCCAGCTGCTGGGCGGTGGAGTACGGGAACTGGTCCGAGGTCGTGTAGGCGTCCACGATCCACTGCACGCGGCCGTCGACGATCGCCGGGTAGGGGGCGGTGTCCACCGTCAGGTAGGGCGCGACCTTGCGGACGCGCTCGGCCGGGTCGCGGTCGTAGAGGATCTGCGAGGCCTCGTTCACGTCCGAGGACAGCACCAGCTCGGGCGAGCCGAACTTCACCGCGTACGCGAGCCGGTTGAACAGGTTGCCCACCGAGGGGCCACCGTCGCCGGAGAAGGTGTACGCCGTGTCCTCCTGGGAGTCGGCCGTCTGCGGCCGGTCGCGTTCGACGGCCGGCGCGCCCTCGGGCGCACCCACCACCGAGTACGAGGGCGAGTTGTGCCCGAAGTAGATGCGCGGCTCGTAGTCCTGGTCGGAGGCCAGCGGCCCGCGCGTCGGGATCTCGGAGAGCAGCCACTGGGGCCGGCCGCCGGCCGCGACCTCGGAGGCGTCGGCCACGACCATGCCGTAGCCGTGCGTGTAGATGGTGTGGCGGTTCACCCACGACTGGGAGTCGTCCACGTTGACGTCACGGGCCGCCAGGATGGTGTCCCGCGTCTGGCCGTCCACCTCGTAGCGGTCCACGTGCAGGGTGGTGGGGAACGCGTAGTACGGACGGAACTGCTGGAGCTGCCCGAAGGTCTGGGAGATCAGGTTCGGGTCCATGAGACGGACGTTGGCCGTGTTGGCCTCCTCGCCCGCCAGGGCCCCGGCCTCGGTGTCCGTGGCGCCCTCATAGTTCGTCACCTCGACGTCGTCCAGGCCGTACGCCTCGCGCGTCATGGCGATGTTCCGCTCGATGTACTGGGACTCGAGCGTGCGCTCGGACGGCTTCACCTGGTACTCCTGCACGATGAAGGGGTACGCCGTGCCCACCACGAGCGCCGTGATGACCAGGACCGCGGTGCCGATCAGCGACAGCCGCCACCGGCCCGAGACCACCGTCCACACGAACAGGCCGGCCACGATCACGGCCGTGACCGCCAGGATCGCCGACGTCGGGATGACCGCGTTCACGTCCGTGTAGAGCGCGCCGGCCCAGTTGCCGGTCTGCGACTGCGTGGTGCGGTAGCGGTTGAGCCAGAAGTTGACGCCCTGCAGCAGCAGGAACACGGCCAGGGTGATGCCGATGTGGGCGCGCGCCGCCGGGGTGATCCGCACGCCGCCGCCCTCCTCCACGCGCACCGCGCCGTACAGGTAGTGCACCAGAAGACCGGTGATGCCGGAGACCAGGACCACCGAGATCAGGTACCCGACCACGAGCGTCAGGAACGGCAGGGTGGCCATGAAGAACATGAGGTCCAGGCCGAACTCCGGGTCCGCCTGGCCGTAAGGCACCTGGTTCAGGAACAGCAGGACCGTGTTCCACCCGTTCATCGCGGTGGAGCCGGCGAACACGCCGAGCACGAGCGGGACACCCAGGAACACCAGGCGCCGGATGGGTTCCAGCTGGCGCTGGGCCTGGCTGAGCGAGTCCCGCGCGGCCGCGGACGCGTCCGCGGGGCGGTGGCGCCAGGCCGTGCGGATCGCCAGCCACACGGCGAGGGCCATCCCGAGCCCGGCGATCAGGAACAGCGCGGCCTTGGCGACGACCTCGGTCCAGAAGACCTCGGTGAAGCCCAGCTGCGAGAACCACAGCACGTCCGTGTAGACGTTCGTGAACACCACGAACAGCCCCGCGAGCACGGCCACCGCGATGATGGTCAGCACGAGCGCGCTCGGCCGGCCCGGCCGGCCCCTGCCGCGCGCGGCGGAGGACCCGCCCCCGCCGAACGGGCCACCAGGACCGCG
>NZ_KV824998.1:0-7871 GCF_001816085.1 Micrococcus sp. HMSC31B01 | reverse complement strand
CGACGCCGCGGACGAGCCGCCCGCGGCGTCGCCGCCCACGCGGTGCACGCGCAGCGTGTTCGTGGAGCCCACGGCCCCGGGAGGGGACCCGGCGGCGATGACCACGAGGTCGCCGTGCTGGGCGATGCCCTCCGATGTGAGCGACTGCTCCACCTGGAGGGTCATCTTGTCGGTGGAGTCCTGGAACGGGACCATCTTCGGATAGACGCCCCACGTCAGGCACAGGATGTTGTGCGTGTGCTCGTGGTGGGTGAACGCGTAGATCGGCTGACGCGGCCGCAGGCGGCTGAGCCGACGGGCCGAGTCGCCGGACTCGGTGAACGTGGCGAGGAACGGGATCTCGAGCTGGTTCGCGACCTCGACGGCGGCCCGGGTGATCGCGCCGCCGCGCGTGCGCGGACGCGAGCCGAGCGGGTGGATGAGCTCGAGGCCGTGGGTCTCGGTGGACTCGATGATCCGGGCCATCGTCTGGACCGTCTCGACCGGATACGCGCCCACTGAGGTCTCGCCCGAGAGCATGACGGCGTCCGCGCCGTCGAGCACGGCGTTGGCGCAGTCCGAGGCCTCGGCGCGCGTCGGGCGCGGGCTGTCGATCATCGACTCGAGCACCTGCGTGGCCACGATGACCGGCTTCGCCCAGCGGCGGGCGAGGTCCACTGCGCGCTTCTGCACCACGGGCACGTCCTCGAGCGGCAGCTCCACGCCGAGGTCGCCGCGGGCCACCATGATGGCGTCGAACGCGTCCACGATGGCCTCGAGGTTCTCCACCGCCTGGGGCTTCTCGATCTTGGCGATGACCGGGACCCGGCGCTCCTCCTCGTCCATGATCTCGTGCACCCGGTCCACGTCCGCGGCGTCCCGCACGAAGGACAGCGCCACCATGTCCACGCCGGTGCGCAGCGCCCAGCGCAGGTCCCGCTCGTCCTTCTCGGACAGGGCCGGCACGTTCACCGCCACGCCGGGCAGGTTGATCCCCTTGTTGTCCGAGACCATGCCCGGCACCTCGACCTCGGCCAGCACGTCCGTGTCCGTGACCTCGACGGCGCGCAGGCGCACCTTGCCGTCGTCCACCAGGAGCACGTCACCGGGGGCGACGTCCCCGGGCAGCCCCTTGTGGGTGGTGCCGACCAGCTCGCGGGTCCCGGGCACGTCCCGGGTGGTGATGGTGATCCGATCGCCCCTCTCGAGCAGATGCGGGCCGTCGGTGAAGCGGCCGAGGCGGATCTTGGGGCCCTGGAGGTCCGCGAAGATCGCGACCGGGCGCCGCTCCTCCACGCTCAGCCGACGCACCCGCTCGTAGGACGTCTCATGCACCGCGTGGTCGCCGTGGCTCATGTTGAGGCGGACGACGTCCGCCCCCGCGCGGATGATGGCGCGGGTGGTCTCGTCGGAGTCGGTGGCGGGCCCAAAGGTGGCGATGATCTTCGCGTGTCGCATGCGACCCACGATAGGGGGCGGGCCCGCCCTCGGTGGAGGGCGGGCCCGCGTGGCGTCGGAAGATGAGACGGAGGACTCAGCCGAGGACGAGGCCGCGGTCGTCCGGGTCCACGGGGTGCGGCAGTCGGGACCAGCGCTCGAGCGACTCGTCGACCTCCTGCGCGCACGCACGCCCCTCGGCGATGGCCCAGACCACCAGGGAGGCGCCGCGCCCGGCGTCGCCGCACGCGAACACGCCCGGCTCGTCGGTCTCGTACCCGTCCTTCCGGGCCACGAGCCCGCGTGTCACGTGCACGCCGAGCTGCTGCGTGAGCAGCCCCTCCTCGATGCCGGTGAAGCCCAGCGCCAGCAGCACCAGGTCTGCCTGGACCTCGCGCTCGGTGCCCGCCTTGGGCCCGCGCGTGCCGTCCTCGCGGTACTCGGTCTCCGCCACGCGCAGGGCGCGCACGCGGCCGTGCTCGTCGCCGAGGAACTCGACCGTGGAGGCAAGGTGCGCGCGGGCGCCGCCCTCGGCGTCGGCCGTGGTCTGCTGGTGGACCTTGGGGATCGTGGGCCACGGCTGGTGGACGGGGCGCTCGACCGGCAGCTGCTGGCCGATCACCAGCGTCGTCACGGACGCCGCCCCCTGGCGGTGCGCGGTGCCGATGCAGTCCGCGCCCGTGTCGCCGCCGCCGAGGATCACCACGTGGCGCCCCTCGGCGGAGATCTGGTCCGGGACCTCGTCGCCGGCGACCGCGCGGTTGGACTGCACGAGGTAGTCCATGGCGAGGTGGATCCCGTCGAGGCCGCGGCCGGGGACGGGCAGCTCGCGGGCCACGGGGGCGCCGGTCGCCACGATCACGGCGTCGAAGCGGGCCTTGAGCTGGTCCCAGGGCAGGTCGACGCCGATCTCCACGCCGGTGCGGAACCGGGTGCCCTCGGCCTCCATCTGCGCCAGGCGCCGGTCCAGGACGTCCTTCTCCAGCTTGAAGTCCGGGATGCCCAGCCGCAGCAGGCCGCCGAGGCGCTCGTCGCGCTCGTAGACCACCACGGTGAAGCCGGCGCGGGTGAGCTGCTGCGCCGCGGCCAGTCCCGCCGGGCCCGAGCCGACGACGGCCACGGTGTGGCCGTTCAGGCGGGCCGGCACGACCGGCTCGAGCCAGTCGTTGTCGAAGATCTGCTCCGCGATCGCCACCTCGGTCTGCTTGATGGTGACCGCGGGCTGGTTGATGCCCAGGGTGCAGGAGTCCTCGCACGGGGCGGGGCAGATCCGCCCGGTGACCTCGGGGAAGTTGTTGGTCGAGTGCAGTCGCGCGGCGGCCTCGTCCCAGCGTCTCCGCCGGACCAGGTCGTTCCACTCCGGGATGAGGTTGCCCAGCGGGCACCCGGAGTGGCAGAACGGGATGCCGCAGTCCATGCACCGGCCGGCCTGGGTGCGCACGATCGCCTCGTCCTGGCGGACGTACACGTCCTTGAAGTCCATGATGCGCACCGGCACCGGACGCGTGGGGCGCTCGACGCGCTCCCGGTTCTTCAGGAATCCGCGCGGATCAGCCACGGGTCACCTCCAGCAGTCGGTCCCAGACGGCCTCCCCGTCCGGGTCGAGTCCCTCGGCCGTCGCGGCCTGACGGGTGCGCAGCACGAGGTCGTACTGCCGGGGCAGGACGGTCGTGAAGCGGTCCCACGCGGCGTCGGCGGCGTCCCCGCCGGCCCGCAGGTCGGCGAGCAGCGCGGCGGCGACGGCGGAGCCCGTCTCCGCGCGGTGCAGCTCCAGCAGCTCGGCGATCCGCAGCCGGTCCTGCGCGGACGGCGCCTCGAGGATCAGGGCGTCCTCGCGGACGGCGAGTGGGTTCAGGTCCTCCCGGTCCAGGTCCAGCACCCAGGCCCGCCCGCCGGACATGCCGGCGGCGAGGTTGCGGCCGGTCTCGCCGAGGATCAGCGCCTCACCGCCGGTCATGTACTCCAGGCCGTGGTCGCCGATGCCCTCGGCCACCGCGGTGGCGCCGGAGTTGCGCACGAGGAACCGCTCCCCCACGCGGCCGCGCAGGAACAGCTGGCCCGAGGTGGCGCCGTAGCCGATCACGTTGCCGGCCACGGTGTTCTCCTCGGCCACGAACGGGGCCTCGGCGTCGGGGCGGACGATCACGCGTCCCCCCGACAGGCCCTTGCCGACGTAGTCGTTGGCGTCGCCCGAGAGCCGCAGGGTGACGCCGGCGGGCAGGAAGGCGCCGAGGGACTGGCCGGCCTCGCCCGTCAGGCGCACGGTGATCGTGTCGTCGTCCAGCTCGTCGGCGAGCCGCGTGCTCGTGACGTGGTAGCCCAGCAGCGTGCCCACGGACCGGTCCGTGTTCACGACGGCCTCGTCCATCACGACGGGCGTGCCCGTCGTGAGCGTGTCCCCCAGCCGGGCGATGAACCGGTGGTCGATGTGGGAGGCGAGGTCGTGGTCCTGCTCGGTGGTGCGGCGCATGGGCGCGTCCTCGTGGCCCGGACGCCGGCCGACGGAGGGGTCCGCGAGGATGCCCGAGAGGTCCAGGCCCTCGGACTTCCAGTGGTGCAGGGCCGCGTCCACGTCGAGCAGCTCGCGGTGGCCGATCGCCTCGTCGAGCGTGCGGAAGCCCAGCTGCGAGAGCAGCTCGCGGACCTCCTGCGCGATGAACTCGAAGAAGTTGACGACGAACTCGGGCTTGCCCGTGAAGCGCGCGCGCAGCTCGGGGTTCTGGGTGGCCACGCCCACGGGGCACGTGTCCAGGTGGCACACGCGCATCATGATGCAGCCGGAGACCACGAGCGGGGCGGTCGCGAAGCCGAACTCCTCGGCCCCGAGCAGTGCGGCGATCACGACGTCCCGGCCGGTCTTGAGCTGCCCGTCCACCTGGACGGTGACGCGCTCGCGCAGGCCGTTGAGCATGAGCGTCTGCTGCGCCTCGGCCAGGCCGATCTCCCACGGGGTGCCCGCGTGCTTGAGGGAGTTCAGCGGGGAGGCGCCCGTTCCGCCGTCGTGGCCGGAGATGAGCACGACGTCGGCGCGCGCCTTGGCGACGCCCGCGGCCACCGTGCCCACGCCGGACTCGGAGACGAGCTTGACGTGGACCCGCGCGGTCGGGTTGGCCCGCTTGAGGTCGTGGATCAGCTGCGCCAGGTCCTCGATCGAGTAGATGTCGTGGTGCGGCGGCGGCGACACCAGGGAGACGCCCGGGGTCGAGTGCCGCGTGCGGGCGACCCACGGGTACACCTTGGTCCCCATCAGCTGGCCGCCCTCGCCGGGTTTGGCGCCCTGGGCCATCTTGATCTGCAGGTCGGTCGCGGTGGCCAGGTACAGGCTGGTGACGCCGAACCGGCCCGAGGCGATCTGCTTGATCTTCGAGCGGCGCTCCGGGTCCAGCAGGCGCTCGGGGTCCTCGCCGCCCTCGCCCGAGTTCGAGCGGGCGCCGAGGCGGTTCATGGCGATCGCGAGGGTCTCGTGCGCCTCCTGCGAGATGGAGCCGTAGGACATCGCGCCGGTGGAGAAGCGGCGCACGATCGACTCGACGGGCTCCACCTCGGAGACGGGCACCGGCGGCCGCTCGCCCGTGCGCAGGCGCATGAGCCCGCGCAGGGTCATGAGCTCCTCCGCCTGGTCGTCCACGCGACGCGTGTAGTCCTTGAAGACGTCGTAGCGCCGCTCCCGCGTGGAGTGCTGGAGGCGGAACACGGTCTCGGGGTTGAACAGGTGCGGCGCGCCCTCGCGCCGCCACTGGTACTCGCCGCCCACCTCGAGCTCGCGGTACGGGTTGATGTCGTTGCCGTCCGGCGGATACGCGAACTCGTGGCGCGCCTGGATCTCGGCGGCGACGACGTCGATGCCCACGCCGTCGAGCGGGCTCGTGGTGCCCACGAAGTAGCGGTCCACGAAGCGCCGGGACAGGCCGAGCGCCTCGAACGTCTGGGCGCCGGTGTAGGAGGCGACCGTGGAGATGCCCATTTTGGACATGATCTTCTGGACGCCCTTGCCGAGCGCCTTGATCAGGTTCGCCACGGCCTGCTCGGCGGTGACGCCCGAGACCTCTCCCGTGCGCACGAGCTCCTCGGCGGACTCCATGGCCAGGTACGGGTTGACCGCGGAGGCCCCGTAGCCGAGCAGGACGGCCACATGGTGGACCTCGCGCACGTCGCCCGCCTCGACGATCAGCGAGCTCTTGGTGCGGTTGGCCGAGGCCAGCAGGTGGTGGTGCACGGCGGAGGTCAGCAGCAGGGACGGGATCGGCGCCCACTGGGCGGTGGCGCCGCGGTCGGACAGCACCACGTACTCCACGCCGCGGTTGACGGCGGCCGAGACCTGCTCGCAGATCGCCTTCAGCTGGGCGCGGAGCTCCTCGACGCCTCCGGCCACCCGGTACACGCCGTTCACCTTGAGGGTCAGGCGGGTGCCGTCGGCGTCGCGCAGGTGCTGGATGCGGGCCAGCTGGTCGTTGTCGATCACGGGGAACGGGACGTCGACCTGGCGGGTGCGCACCTGCTCGAGGGAGAGCACGTTGCCCTGCGGGCCGATCGCGGTGCGCATCGAGGTCACCTGCTCCTCGCGGATCGCGTCGAGCGGCGGGTTCGTCACCTGGGCGAAGGACTGCACGAAGTAGTCGAAGAGCAGCCGGGGCCGCTTGGCGAGGACGGCGATGGGCGTGTCCGTGCCCATCGCACCGAGCGGCTCGGCGCCCGTCTGGGCCATCGGCCCGACGAGGATGCGCAGCTCCTCCGAGGTGTACCCGAAGATGCGCTGACGCTGCAGGATCGACTCGGAGGTGTGGCGGACGTGCTCGCGCTCGGGGAGCGACTCCAGGTCCAGGAGGTTCTGGCGCACCCAGTCCTCCCACGGCTGGGCGGAGGCGACCTCGGCCTTGATCTCGTCGTCGCCGATGATCCGGCCCTGCTCGGTGTCCACGAGGAACATGCGCCCCGGGGCCACGCGCCCCTTGCGCACCACCGCCGAGGGCTCGATCGGCACGACGCCGACCTCGGAGGCCAGGACGACGAGGCCGTCGTCGGTGACCCACCAGCGGGCGGGGCGCAGGCCGTTGCGGTCCAGCACGGCGCCCACCTGGGTGCCGTCGGAGAAGGCGACGGCGGCCGGTCCGTCCCAGGGCTCCATGAGCATGGAGTGGTACTGGTAGAAGGCGCGGCGGGCCGGGTCCATGGTCGCGTGGTTCTCCCACGCCTCCGGGATCATCATCATGATCGCCTGGGTGAGCGGGCGCCCGGAGAGCATGAGCAGCTCCGCGACCTCGTCGAAGGAGGCCGAGTCCGAGCCGATGGGGCTGATCAGCGGGAACAGGTCCTCGGGGACCTCGCCGAGCATCGGGTGCTTGAGCTGGCCCTGACGGGCGCGCATCCAGTTGCGGTTGCCCTTGACCGTGTTGATCTCGCCGTTGTGCGCGATGGTGCGGAACGGCTGGGCCAGCGGCCACGAGGGGAAGGTGTTGGTGGAGAACCGCGAGTGGACCACGCCCAGCCGGGTGGTGAACCGCTCGTCGGAGAGGTCCGGGTAGAACGGCTCCAGCTGGGCCGTCGTCAGCATGCCCTTGTAGACGATCGTCTGGGACGAGAGCGAGGGGAAATAGACGCCGGCGCGGGACTGGGCGCGGCGGCGCACCCGCCACGCCCGCACGTCCAGCGACTGCCCCGGCTCGGTGCCGTCCTGACCGTCCGCCAGGGACAGGAACAGCTGCTCGAACGCGGGCATGGCCGCCCGGGAGCCGACGCCCAGGGCCGAGGGGTCGGTGGGCACCTCGCGCCACGCCAGGACCTGCAGCCCCTCCTCCTCGGCCAGCCGCTCGACGGCCTCCTTCGCCTCGGCGCGCTCGCCGTCGACGGGCGGCAGGAAGGCGGTGCCGGCGACGTACTCGCCCACGGGGGGCAGCTCGGCGTCGACGACGGCACGGAACAGCTCGTCGGGGATCTGGGTCAGCAGGCCGGCGCCGTCGCCGGTGCCCTCGTCGGCGCCCACCGCCCCGCGGTGCTCGAGCGCGCGCAGGGCGGTCAGCGCGTGCTGGACGATGTCGTGGCCCGGGGTGCCCCGCAGGGTGGCGATGACGGCGAGGCCGCAGTTCTCGGTCTCCCGGGACGGGTCGTAGAGGCCCTGGGCGGCGGGGACGTCCGCATAGCGGACGAAGGGATCCACCGGTCCCCCCGCGCGGGGGGCCGAGGCGGGCGAGGATGCCACGGGCATGGTGCCGTCCTTTCCGGAGAGCAGGGGCTCGGACGGGGACGGCGCTGGCCCCGACGCTCGGGGCCGACGGCCCCGAGGTGGAAGAGACGCTACCGGGCGCGACGTCCCACTGTGCGGAACCGGACGTTCTGTGACACGCCGAATGTCCACCATGTGGGACACCGGGGCCCCGGGCGCCCCTCGCGGGCGCGCCGGGGAGCGGGTCAGCGCCGGACGGCGTCGTCCTCCGCCGCGCCCACGGCGTGGGACCCG
>NZ_KV824997.1:0-7147 GCF_001816085.1 Micrococcus sp. HMSC31B01 | reverse complement strand
CAGCACGGTGGCGGTGGTGGTGCCGTCGCCCGCGATGTCGTTGGTCTTGGTGGCGACCTCCTTGGCGAGCTGGGCGCCCATGTTCTCGTACGGGTCCTCCAGCTCCACCTCACGGGCGATCGTGACGCCGTCGTTGGTGATGGTGGGGGCGCCCCACGCCTTGTCGAGCACCACATTGCGGCCCTTGGGGCCGAGGGTGACCTTGACGGTGTCGGCGAGCTTGTCGATGCCGGCCTGGAGGGCGCGGCGTGCGTCGTCGTTGAAAGCCAGCTGCTTGGCCATGACGGACGCTCCTTTCGTTCAGGGAGTCAGGGGGTGCGGGGACGCGAGGGGCCCGGGGCGCGCGCACCGGTGCGGTGCGCGCCGCTCACCGGGCCCGTCGCGGCGGGGTCACTTGGTGACGACGGCCAGCACGTCGCGGGCGGAGAGCACCAGGTACTCCTCGCCGCCGACCTTGACCTCGGTGCCGCCGTACTTGGAGTACAGCACGACGTCACCCTCGGCGACGTCGACGGGCACGCGGTTGCCGTTCTCGGCGACCCGGCCCGGGCCCACGGCCACGACCTGGCCCTCCTGCGGCTTCTCCTTGGCGGTGTCCGGGATCACGAGGCCCGACGCGGTGGTCTGCTCGGCCTCCAGGGGGCGGACAACGATGCGATCCTCGAGGGGCTTGATGGAGACAGACATGCTGCACACTCCTTCTTCGTCGACATGCGGCTCCGGCGGGCTCGCCGGTCCGCTGATGCTGTGGTCTGCGGGTGCGCCACGGGCGTCAGACCCTCCGTCGTCGCGGTGCCGGACGGTCCACCTCGGGCATTGGCACCCGGTACCCCCGAGTGCCAGTCCTGACTCTACTCCGGGTTCTGGCACTCCTTCAACATGAGTGCCAGCCGTGTCTCCGCCGTCCGCCGTGGGCGGAGGCGTGGGGCGCGGTGCGGTGGGATGCCGTGGGGCGGCGGGCGGGGCGGGTTCCGGGCCCGGGAGCATACGGAGTGGTCACGACTGCGGCCCGCAACCTGTCCCTCCCCCACTCCCCACCCTCCCCCCTCGCCACCCTCCGTGGGCAGAAACCGCACCCCCGCCCGTCGCGTGGGCAGCATCCGCAGGTTTTCGATCTCCGTGGGCAGAAGCGCCCTCTCTTCTGCCCACGGATGCTGCGTGGGCGGAACTCCTCGCAGTTCTGCCCACCGAGCCATGACGACGTCGTCCCGGCGGGACAACCGGCCGCCGCCGAGTCCTGCACAGCCGGCCCACCCTGCGCTGGTGTGCACAGACACGCGGCCCGCCCGGCCGTCGTCAGGCCGACCGCGTCAAGGTCGACCCATGTCCTTCGCCCCCGATCTCCCCCTCGTCCCCGTCTTCACCACCCGCGACGTGCTCGAACGCGGTCTGCCGCCCAGCCGGGTGCGGCGGTCCGACGTCCTCCGCCTCGCCCGCGGCATCCACCGTCGCCGTGACATGCCGCTGCGCACCTGGGAGTCGGCTGGGCTCCCGCCGCCGCACCACGGGGTCGGCCTCGACCTGCTGACCGCCCTCCTGCGGTCCCGTCCCGACGCCGTTCTCTCCCACGAGACGGCGGCGCACCTCCACGGCCTCCCGCTTCCCCCGGGCGGGGCCACGCGACGCGCCGCCGTCGAGATCACGTTGCACCGCGGCACCGCACGGGCGCGGATCCCCGGCGTCATGGAGCACCGCAGACCCCTGCCCGCCGGCCACGTCACCTCCGTGCTCGGGCTACGGGTGACGACGCCGGAACGGACCTGGCTCGATCTGTGCTCGATCGGCCACCCCTGGGACGAGGCATCCCTCGTGTCGGCGGGTGACCACCTGGTCCGTCACCCCTGGTCCCCGCGCGGCCGGCGGCCTCCCATCACCACGGTCACCGCGCTGCACGAGGCGATGCGGCCGCTCGGGCGGTTCGTCGGAAGACCGCGGGCGACGGCGGCGCTCGAGCGCGTACGGGTGGGTGCCGACTCGCCGCAGGAGACCCGGCTGAGGCTGGCGCTCGTCGAGGCGGGGCTGGGCGAGCCGACGCTGCAGCACGTGTTCGACCCCGGGCGGCGGGACGCCCCCGAGGCCGATCTGTGGTTCGAGGACTGCCGGCTCGTCCTCCAGTACGACGGCGAGGTGCACCGGAGTGCCGAGCAACACGCCCGGGACGCCCGGCGAGACCAGTACTACGCGGAGCGTGGGCAGATGACCCTGCACGTCACGGGCCGGGACGTCGGCGAGGGATATGCGCGGGTGATCGAGGCCGTCCTCAGACGACGGGCACAGGTCTCGAACGGCTGGGATGCCTGACGTCGTCGTCGCGTATGGCCCTGCCGTCCATGCGCAGGGGTTCCGTGGGCAGAAGCGAGGGTGCTTCTGCCCACGGAACCTGGAAACACGCGGGTTCTGCCCCCGGAAGGCGAGACCCGGCGGGTTCTGCCCACGGAACGCTCGCACCGGCCGGGCACCCGACCCCCGCCCGGACCGACCCGGGCCGGCCTCACCGTCGCCCCGCTCAGTAGTACACGGCCAGCGGCCCGTGCGGTCCGTCCACCACGCTGCAGGGGGTCTTGAAGATCCGCTCCAGCACCTCAGGGCGCAGGATCTCGGCCGGGGTGCCGGTCTCCACCACCTGGCCGTCGCCCATGGCCACGATCCGGTCGGCGTAGTGGGCGGCGAAGTTGATGTCGTGCAGCACGATCACCACGGTCCGGCCCAGCTCGTCGGCGGCCCGACGCAGCTGCTGCATCATCTGCACCGAGTGCTGCATGTCCAGGTTGTTCAGCGGCTCGTCCAGCAGCACGTACTCGGTGTTCTGCGCCAGCACCATCGCCACGTACGCGCGCTGCCGCTGGCCGCCCGAGAGCTGGTCGAGGTACCGGTTCTCGAACGGGCCGAGGTTGAGGAAGTCGATCGCGTCGGACACGTGCCGCTCGTCCTCCAGGGTCAGCCGGCCGCGCGTGTACGGGTAGCGCCCGAACCCCACGAGCTGTCGCACGGTCAGCCGCGTCACGAAGTGGTTCTCCTGCCGCAGGATGGACAGGGTCTGCGCGATCTTCCGGGACGGCGTCGTGGTGATGTCGTGCCCGCCCACGGCGATCGTCCCGGCGTCGGCGTCCTGCAGCCGGCCGATCATCGTCAGCAGCGTGGACTTGCCCGCCCCGTTGGGCCCCACGAGCGCGGTCACTCCCCCGGCCTGGATGTCCAGGTCCACGGGTCCGATGCACACCTCGTCGCTGTGGCGCTTCACCACGCCGCGCAGCTCGATCACAGACGTCCCTTTCTCATCACGACGACCAGGAAGGTGATGCCGCCGATCAGCTCGATGACCACCGTGACCGCACCCCCCGCGTAGAACACGTGCCGCAGCACGAAGTAGGCGCTCGTGAGCACCGCGTACCCGGCCAACGCCGCCACCGGGAGGATGAACCGGTGGTCGTGGGTGTCGACCAGGCTGTACGCCAGCGTGGCCACGAGGAAGCCGAGGAACGTCATCGGACCCACGAGCGCGGTGGTCATGGCCATCAGCACGGAGACCAGCAGCAGCGTCACCATGAGCTCGCGCCGGTGGTGCAGGCCCAGGTTGGTCGCGGCGTCGGCGCCGAGCGCCACCGTGTTCAGGCGGCGGGAGCGCAGCCACAGCAGCGCGCACACGACGACGGCGATGGGCGCGGCGATCGCCACGTACTCGGTCCGGGCGTTGGAGATGTTGCCGAAGAGCCGCGCGCTCAGCAGGTCGAACGAGTTCGGGTCCAGCAGTCGCTGCATGAACGTGCTCAGCGCGGCCAGCCCGCCGCCCAGCACCACGCCCACGAGCAGCATCAGATGGACGCTGCCGTAGGGCCGGGAGAGCAGCCACGAGTACAGGGCCGTCGCCAGCGCCACCATGAGCGCGGCCTGGGCGAGGAACGGCCCCACCCCGGTCAGCACCGCGACGCCCGCGGCCCCCAGCACGTACACGGCGACGGTCGACACGGCGGTGTAGAGCGCCTCGAACCCCATGATCGAGGGCGTGATGATGCGGTTGCCCGTCACCGTGTGGAAGCTGACGGTCGCGAAGGAGTGGCACAGCGCCACGATGCCGATCACGCCCAGGGACTCCACGCGCATCCGCGCGATCATCCAGAACGCGCGCGAACCGGGTTCGGCCTCGTTGCCCCACAGCAGGACCCCGGCGGTGGAGAGCACGGCGACGGCGGCCAGCACGGCGACGACGACCGCATACCTCCGGCGGTCGGCGGCGGTGACGAACGCGCCGGACCGGCGCGGGGCGTCAGCCTCGACGGGCCCGGCCGCGGTGGCGCCACCGGGCGGGGCGGGGATGCGACCCGGGGCGGTCGCGAGCGGCTCAGCCATGCTTGGCCTGCCTCAGCAGCAGGGCGAGGAACACGATCGCGCCCACGAGGCCCAGGATCAGCGAGATGGGCACCTCGAACGGGGCGATCACGGTGCGCCCGATCAGGTCGCAGACGATCACGATCCACACGCCGACCATGACCACCCAGGGCAGGTTCGTCCGCAGGTTGTCGCCGCGCACCATGGACACGAGGTTGGGGACCACGAGCCCCAGGAACGGGAGGGCCCCGATCACCACGGTGACCACGCCGGTGGCCACGGCCACCATGGCCACGCCGGTGAGGATCACGGCGTCGTAGTTGAGGCCGACGTTCGTGGCGACGTCCTTGCCGAGGCCGGCCACGGTGAAGCGGTCCGCGATGACGAAGACCGCCACGCACACGATCAGCACGAGGAAGAGCAGCTCATACCGGCCGCGGACCACGGAGGTGAACGAGCCCGCGAACCACGCGCCCACCTGCTGCAGCATGTCCGTCTGGAGGGCGAGGAACGTCGACGCGGCGCCCACGACGGCGCCGAGCATGATGCCCACGATCGGCACGATGAGGGAGGACTGCAGGCGCACCCGCCGCAGGAAGAGGAAGAACACGAGGGTGCCGACGAAGGCGAAGAGGATGGCCCCGACCATCCGGGTCACCAGGCCCGCGCCCGGCACGAGCACCATGGTCACCAGCAGGCCGAGACCGGCCCACTCGGTGGTGCCCGTGGTGCTGGGCTCCACGAAGCGGTTCTGCGTCATGAGCTGCATGATCAGCCCGCACATCGCCATCGAGGCGCCGGCCAGCACGAGGGCGACCGTGCGCGGCACGCGCGTGATGGCGAACATCTCGCGTCCGCCCTCCGCGCCGACGTCGTACACGCCCACGAACAGTGAGACGACGACGACGGCCGCGGTCACCACGACGCCGACCAGCAGCGGCCAGGTGCGCTGCCAGCGGGTGCGCTCGGGCCGCAGGACGGCGGGCGGGACCCAGCACACGCGGTCGCCCCGCCCCGGCTCCTCGAGCCGGGGCGGGGCGTCGGCGACGTGGTGACGCACGTCGAGAGTCACTGCGCGCCTTCGAAGGCCTTCGCGAGGTCCTCCATGACGGTGGTGTGGTTCTGGATGTCCTCGGCGACGTAGAAGTCGGCGGGCAGGTAGACGATGTTGCCCTCCTTCACCGCGGTCACGTCCTGGAGGGCCTCGGAGCGCTCGATCAGCTCGGCGGCGGTGGCGTTCTCCTCGCCGATGGCGGCGTCGCGGTCCATGACGATCAGCCAGTCCGGGTTCGACTTCGCGATGGCCTCGACGGAGATGTCGTCGCCCTGGTGGTTGTCGGTGCCCGCCTGCTCGAGGGCCGGGGTCAGCTCCAGCATGTCGAAGAACGGGCCGATGGCGCGACCGGTGCTGGGCGCGACGTACGACAGCTCGCCGCCCGAGGCGATGAGGCCCATGACGGTCTGCTCGGGGTCGTAGGCGTCCTTGGCGCGCTGCGTGGCGGCGTCGAAGTCGGCGATCAGCTTCTCGGCATCGGCCTCGTGGCCGGTGGCCTCGCCCAGCAGGGTGGTCAGCTTCTTCAGGCCCTCGTCCATGGGGGTCTGCGTGACGTCGAAGTTCGTGTCCACGACGGCGGCGTCACCGGTCAGCTCGTCGATCTCGGCCTTGCGCTCGTTGAACCGCTGGCCGTTGAAGACGACGTCCGGCTCGGCGGTGACGAACAGCTCCATGTCGGGCTCCCGGTGGTTGCCGATGTCGGCGACCGAGTCGTCCTGGAGGTAGGAGGGCCCGCCCTCGCCCTTGTACATGATCTGCTTCGGCGCGGCCGACAGCTCGACGCCCCAGTCGTCCAGCGTGCGGAAGGTGCGGTTGTCCGTGGCGATGACGGAGTCGACCTCCTCCGGCAGGGTGACCTCGGCGCCGGACATGTCGGTGACGGTGACCCCGGCCGCGATGCCGCCCGAGGCGGCCGAGGAGCCGCCGGCGGCGCTCGCGGAGGCCGAGGACTCGCCGGAGGCGCTCGCGGAGGACGAGCCCGTGGCCGCGCCGCCGGCGGAGCAGCCGACGAGGGCGAGGGCCGCCACCGAGGTCAGGGCGAGACGGGCGAGGCGGGGGGCGCTGACGGAACGCGGCATGGTTCTCCTTCTGGGCGGCGGGGCTGCCCCGGGATGAGCAGTCGGGGTGGTGGGCGCGCTCCCGTGGAGGTGAGCCTTGCCTCAGTCGAATACCGTACACGAGGGTGCCGTAATCCCCCAACGGGAGTTCGACGGGTCCCGCCGCCCGGGGCCCGCGGCCTCGAGCCCCGTCAGTCCAACGGCGTCACCTCGAGGGCGAACCGCGCCCGACCCACGCGCGCCAGCACGAGGGTGGCGTGCCGTCCGGCCCCGCCACGCCGGCCCGGCTTCGCCCCGCCGAGGACGGCGCGACGCACCTCCTCGGGCGTCTCGCGGATGCCCCGCTTCTTCACGTCCAGCCGACCCACCCCGGTCTCCTTCGCCCAGCGCCGCAGGGAGGCCAGGTGGAAGCCGTGCACCGCCTCGATCCGATGGGCGCGGGCCAGGCCGTCCCGCACGGGCTCGGGCGCGACGAGGTAGGCCAGGTGGGGGTCCAGCTGCCGCGTCGGCACGGGCCAGGACGCGGCCAGGTCCGTCACGAGTCCGGCCCGGATGACGGCGCCGTCCGGCTCGTGCAGGACCGCGCCGACGAGCCCCGCCATGCCCTCCTCCCCCACGGCCTCGACCTCGGGCGAGTCGCCGAAGTCCGCGCCGGAGACGAGCTGCGCCGTCGTCGTCTCCCCGCCCCGGACGGTCATGACGCGCGCCG
>NZ_KV824996.1:0-5671 GCF_001816085.1 Micrococcus sp. HMSC31B01 | reverse complement strand
CGCCCCGTGCCAGTGCACGGGGCGGCCCTCTGCGTCGCCGGCCCTCAGGGGGCCGGGTCGATCACTTGGCGCGCTCGACGATCTCCACCAGACGCCACCGCTTGGAGGCGGACAGCGGGCGGGTCTCGGCGAGGCGGACGCGGTCGCCCACGCCGGCGGTGTTGTCCTCGTCGTGCGCCTTCACGCGCTTCGAGGTCTTCAGCACCTTGCCGTAGAGCGAGTGCTTCTTGCGGTCCTCGACCTCGACGACGATGGTCTTGTCCATCTTGTCGGAGACGACGATGCCACGGAGGGCCTTGCGGTAGCCGCGCTCCTCGGAGACGGCCGGGGTCTGCTCGGTCACTTGGCAGCCTCCTCGTTCTTCTCGGCCTGCGCCTCGGCGGCGACATCGCCGCGGATGCCCAGCTCGCGCTCGCGCAGGATCGTGTAGATGCGCGCGATGTCACGCTTGACGGCCTTCAGCCGGCTGGCGTTGTCCAGCTGACCGGTGGCGGCCTGGAAGCGCAGGTTGAACAGCTCCTCCTTGGAGGACTTCAGGGCCTCCAGCAGGCGGGCGTTGTCCATCCCGTCCAGGGACTCGACGTTCAGATCCTTGGTGCCGATCGCCATGGGATCACTCACCACCCTCTCGACGGATGATACGGGCCTTCAGCGGCAGCTTGTGGATGGCCAGGCGGAGCGCCTCGCGGGCGACGTCCTCCGTGACACCCGACAGCTCGAAGAGCACGCGTCCGGGCTTGACGTTGGCGACCCACCACTCCGGCGAGCCCTTGCCGGAGCCCATGCGGGTCTCGGCGGGCTTCTTGGTGAGCGGACGGTCCGGGTAGATGTTGATCCAGACCTTGCCGCCACGCTTGATGTAGCGGGTCATGGCGATACGGGCGGCCTCGATCTGACGGTTGGTCACATAGGCCGGCGTGAGCGCCTGGATGCCCCACTCGCCGAACGTCACGGTGGTGCCGCCCTTGGCGGCGCCGGAACGCTTGGGGTGGTGCTGCTTGCGGTGCTTGACGCGACGGGGGATCAGCATCAGGCGTTGCCTCCTTCAGCGGGAGCGGCGGCCGGGGTCTCGGCGCCGGCGCCGGCGTTCTCCTGGCGGGGAGCACGCTCGGCGCGATCGTTGCGACGACGACGCTCACCGCCGCCACGGCGCTCGCCGCCACGGCCACGGCCGGAGGGCTGCGCGGCCTCCTTGGCCGCGAGCTCCTTGGCGGTCAGGTCGCCCTTGTAGATCCAGACCTTCACGCCGATGCGGCCGAAGGTGGTCTTGGCCTCGAACTTGCCGAAGTCGATGTTCGCGCGGAGGGTGTGCAGCGGCACGCGACCCTCGCGGTAGAACTCCGAGCGGCTCATCTCGGCGCCGCCGAGGCGGCCGGAGCACTGGATGCGGATGCCCTGCGCGCCGGCGCGCATGGCGGACTGGATCGCCTTCTTCATCGCGCGGCGGAACGCCACGCGCGAGGCGAGCTGCTCGGCCACACCCTGCGCCACCAGCTGGGCATCGGTCTCGGGGTTCTTGACCTCGAGGATGTTCAGCTGGATCTGCTTGCCGGTGAGCTTCTCGAGCTCACCGCGGATGCGGTCGGCCTCGGCGCCGCGGCGGCCGATCACGATGCCCGGACGCGCGGTGTGGATGTCCACGCGCACGCGGTCACGGGTGCGCTCGATCTCCACCTTGGAGATGCCGGCGCGCTCCATGCCGGTGGTCATCAGCTCGCGGATCTTGACGTCCTCCTTGAGGAAGTCAGCGTAGCGCTGGCCCTCCTTGTGGGAGTCCGCGAACCAGTGCGAGACGTGGTCGGTGGTGATGCCGAGGCGGAACCCGTTGGGGTTGATCTTTTGGCCCATTGTCAGTTCCCACCCTTCTCGTCCTTGGACGCGACGACCACGGTCACGTGGCTCGTGCGCTTGTTGATGCGGTACGCGCGGCCCTGAGCACGGGGCTGGAACCGCTTCATGGTCGGGCCCTCGTCCACGAAGGCCTCGGTGATGTAGAGGGCGTCCTCGTCGAAGGCCTGGCCCTCGCGGTCCGCCTTGACGCGGGCGTTCGCCACCGCGGAGGCCACCAGCTTGTACACCGGCTCCGAAGCGCCCTGCTGGGCGAACTTCAGGATGGCCAGTGCTTCGGTGGCCTGCTTGCCACGGACCAGGTCGACGACGCGCCGGGCCTTCATCGGCGTCACGCGCAGGTGGCGCGCAATTGCCTTGGCTTCCATTGCTTCTCTCTTTCGATTCTCGAGAAGGTCAAGCGTGCTGTGCCCTCAGGCTCAGCGGCGCTTGCCCTTCTTGTCGTCCTTCACGTGGCCGCGGTAGGTCCGGGTCGGGGCGAACTCGCCCAGCTTGTGACCCACCATGGACTCGGTGACGAACACCGGGACGTGCTTGCGTCCGTCGTGGACCGCGATGGTGTGACCCAGCATGTCCGGGATGATCATCGACCGGCGGGACCAGGTCTTGATGACGTTCTTGCTGCCCTTCTCGTTCTCGGCCAGAACCTTCAGGTAGAGGTGCTGATCGACGAAGGGGCCCTTCTTCAGGCTGCGAGGCATGTCTTCCCTGCTCCCTTATCGCTTGTTCTTGCCGGTACGACGGCGACGCACGATGAGCTTGTCGCTTTCCTTGTTCGGACGACGCGTGCGGCCCTCGGGCTTGCCGTTCCGGTTGACGGGGTGACGACCGCCGGAGGTCTTGCCCTCGCCACCGCCGTGCGGGTGGTCGACCGGGTTCATGACGACGCCGCGGACGGTCGGGCGGACGCCCTTCCAGCGCATGCGGCCGGCCTTGCCCCAGTTGATGTTCGACTGCTCGGCGTTGCCGACCTCGCCGATCGTGGCGCGGCAGCGCACGTCGACGTTGCGGATCTCACCGGAGGGCAGGCGCAGCTGGGCGTACTTGCCCTCGCGGGCGACCAGCTGCACGGACGCGCCGGCGGAGCGGGCCATCTTGGCGCCGCCGCCGGGGCGCAGCTCCACCGCGTGGATGGTGGTGCCCACGGGGATGTTGCGCATCGGCAGGTTGTTGCCGGGCTTGATGTCGGCGTTCGGGCCGGCCTCGACCACGTCGCCCTGCTTCAGCTTGGCCGGGGCCAGGATGTAGCGCTTGGCGCCGTCCGCGTAGTGCAGCAGCGCGATGCGGGCGGTGCGGTTCGGGTCGTACTCGATGTGCGCGACGGTGGCGGGCACGCCGTCCTTGTCGTGGCGACGGAAGTCGACCAGGCGGTACTGGCGCTTGTGGCCGCCGCCCTTGTGACGGGTGGTGATGCGACCGGTGTTGTTGCGGCCGCCGGTCTTGTGCAGCGGACGGAGAAGGGACTTCTCCGGCGTGGACCGGGTGATCTCTGCGAAGTCGGCCACGGACGAGCCACGCAGGCCCGGGGTGGTCGGCTTGTACTTACGGATAGCCATGTGTCAGTTCCTCGATTAAGTGGTCTCCGCACGCCGATCAGGCGAGCGGACCTCCGAAGATGTCGATGGTCCCGTCCTTGAGCGTGACGATGGCACGCTTGGTGGACTTGCGCTGGCCCCACCCGAGGCGGGTGCGACGGCGCTTGCCGGAACGGTTCAGGGTGTTGACCGAGGCCACGTCGACGTTGAAGATGCGCTCCACCGCCTGCTTGATCTCGGACTTGTTGGAGCGCGGGTCGACCAGGAAGGTGTACTTGCCCTCGTCGATCAGACCGTAGCTCTTCTCCGACACGACGGGAGCGATGATCACGTCGCGGGGATCCTTGTTGATGGAGCCGCTCACTGGGCATCCTCCTTCTTGGCGCCGGAAGCCTGGGCCACGTACGCCTCGTAGGCCGCCTGGGTGAACACGACGTCGTCGGAGACGAGCACGTCGTAGGTGTTCAGCTGGTCGGCGTACAGGGTGTGGACCGCGGGCAGGTTGCGGGCGGACAGGGCGGCGACGTCGTCGGCCCGGTCGATCACCAGCAGCACGTTCTTGCGGCCGGTGTTCAGGGACGCGAGGCCCGCCTTGGCGGCCTTGGTGGACGGGGTGGTCCCGGACACGAGGGCCTCGATGACGTGGACGCGGCCGTTGCGGGCGCGGTCCGACAGGGCACCGCGCAGGGCGGCGGCCTTCATCTTCTTGGGGGTGCGCTGCGAGTAGTCACGCGGGGTCGGGCCGTGGACGATGCCGCCGCCGGTCATGTGCGGGGCGCGGATGGAGCCCTGACGGGCGCGGCCGGTGCCCTTCTGCTTGAACGGCTTGCGACCGGCGCCGGACACCTCGCCGCGGCGCTTCGTCTTGTGCGTGCCCTGGCGGGCGGCGGCGAGCTGGGCGACGACGACCTGGTGCATGAGCGGCACGTTGGACTGCACGTCGAAGAGCTCGGCGGGCAGATCGACCTGGACGGTCTTCACGGAGTTCTCAGCCATGGTCTCAGGCTCCCTTCACGGCGCTGCGGACGAGCACGACCTGGCCCTTGGAGCCGGGCACCGCGCCCTTGATCAGCAGGAGGTTGTTCTCCACGTCGATGCCGTGGAGGGTCAGGTTCATGGTGGTCTGGCGCACGGCGCCCATGCGACCGGGCATGCGCTGGCCCTTGAACACGCGGCCGGGGGTGGACGCGCCGCCCACGGAGCCGGGCTTGCGGTGGTTCTTGTGCTGGCCGTGCGAGGCGCCCACACCGGCGAAGCCGTGGCGCTTCATGGCGCCGGCGAAGCCCTTGCCCTTGGTGGTGCCCACGACGTCGACCTTCTGGCCGGCCTCGAAGACCTCCACGGTCACGTCCTGGCCGAGGGAGTACTCGGCGGCGTCGGCGGTGCGCAGCTCGACGAGGTGGCGACGCGGGGTCACGCCGGCCTTCTCGAAGTGACCGGCCAGGGGCTTGGTCACGCGGCGGGGATCGATCTGGCCGTAGGCGATCTGCACGGCGGTGTAGCCGTCGGTCTCCTCGGAGCGCAGCTGGGTGACGACGTTCGGGTCTGCCTTGACCACGGTCACAGGGATGAGCTTGTTGTCCTCATCCCAGACCTGGGTCATGCCGAGCTTCGTGCCCAGCAGGCCCTTGATGTTCTGGGTGTTGGTCATAGTCTCTCAGCACCTCCCTCTCAGAGCTTGATCTCGATGTTGACGTCCGCGGGCAGGTCCAGTCGCATGAGCGAGTCGACGGCCTTCGGGGTCGGGTCGATGATGTCGATGAGCCGCTTGTGGGTGCGCATCTCGAAATGCTCGCGGCTGTCCTTGTACTTGTGGGGAGAACGGATAACGCAGTACACGTTCTTCTCCGTCGGCAGCGGCACGGGGCCGACCACCGTCGCGCCTGCGCGCGTGACCGTGTCAACGATCTTGCGGGCCGAGACGTCGATGACCTCGTGGTCGTACGACTTCAGCCGGATGCGGATCTTCTGTCCCGCCATGGCGTCACGCCTCTCTCGTCGGGTGTGCTGTTCCTGTCCCTGTGCGGCGGATCGTGCCCGCCTTCTTGTCCTCCACCCGCGCGGGGCGAATCCGGTCGGACCGGGTTCCTCGCCGCCGCCGGACTCCGGTCCACGCGGTCGGGCGTGTCGCATTCCTGGGAGGGCACGCGCCTGTGGCGGGTCGGAGTGGTGACGTCACATCTGGGCCGAGCTGCCGCCGCGAGACACACGACGACAGCGCAATGGCGCTTGAGCAACCGAATCAGTATAGACAGAACCGGGCCCGGTCCGCCAATCGGCGGGCCGGG
>NZ_KV824995.1:0-4176 GCF_001816085.1 Micrococcus sp. HMSC31B01 | reverse complement strand
ATCCGCCCGACGACGACGGGCCGGGACCCCCGGTGGGGGCCCGGCCCGTGGCGTCGGGGACGGTCAGAAGCCGGTGGCGTCCGGACGGTGGGTCGCCCACTCGCCCGTGACGAGGTAGCGCACCTTGGCGGCCACGGACAGGCCGTGGTCCGTGAACCGCTCGAGGTAGCGCGAGGCCAGCGTGACGTCCGTGGTGGTGGCCGGCGTCGCGCTCCAGTCCGGGGCGGCGATCGCGCGGAAGACGGACAGGTGCAGCGCGTTGACGTCCTCGTTGAGGGCGTCGATCCGGTCCCCGTGCGCCAGGTCCTGGGTCTCGAGCAGCAGGACGACCTCCTCGGCCACCTCCACGGCGGCGTCGCACATCGCGGTGATCACGGTCCGGACCTGTTCCGGGATGACGTGCTCGGGGTAGCGCAGCCGGGTCAGCTGGGCCACGTGGCGGGCGAGGTCGCCCATGCGCTCGAGCGAGGAGCTCATCCGCAGCGTGGCGACGACGGTGCGCAGGTCCGTGGCCACGGGCGCCTGCAGCGCCAGGATGCGCACGGCCTGCTCGTCGAGGGACTCCTGCAGCTGGTCGATCCGCGCGTCCTCCGAGATGACCCGTTCGGCGCCGTGCACGTCGGCCGCCTCGAGGGCGGCCTGCGCGTCCATCATGGCGCGGTGCACGAGGCGGGCGATCTCGGTCAGGTCGCGGCCCAGCCGTTCGAGGTCGGCTCGGTAGAGCTCGCGCATGGTCTCCTCTCCCCGGCGACGCCCGTGCGCCGCCGACCCCGACTCCCCGGGGCAACGGTCCACCCTGGCAGGGCAAGATGAACGGCCCATGAACGCCGATCGTCCGGCGTCTGGCGGGGCCGGGGCAGCCCGTCTCCGGGCCGCCAGAGGCTAGTCTGGTGCCGTGGATCCCGTCATCATCGGCCTGCTGTGCGGAGCGGTCGGACTGTTCACCGGAGTGGCCTCCATGCTGGCCTTCCGGGCGTCCGAGCGCTCGCGGACGGTGGACCTGACGGTCGGCGAACCCACCCTGGCGCCGGGCGCCGCCGAGGTCCTCTCCGTGGTCGGCCGCGCGTACGCGGTGGTGGACGACGTCGACGGCGTGGTGCGCGCGAACCCCGCGGCCTACGCCCTGGGCCTGGTGCGGGGGCACTCGCTCGTCCAGGACCAGCTGCGGGAGCTCACGCGGACCGTGCGGGCCGACGGCGTCATCGTCGAGCGCCGCATGGAGCTGCCCCGAGGACCCCTCGGGCAGTCGAGCCTCGTCGTCGAGCTGCGCGTTGCCCCGCTGGACGAGGAGTACATCCTGATCCTCGCCGACGACCGCACGGACGTGACCCGCACCGAGGCCATGCGCCACGACTTCGTCGTCAACGTCTCGCACGAGCTCAAGACGCCGGTGGGCGCCATCTCCCTGCTCTCCGAGGCCATCGGCGACGCCGCGGAGGACGAGGAGGCGGTGCGTCGCTTCGCCGCACGCCTGGGCGTCGAGTCCCGCCGGCTCTCGGCCCTCGTGCAGGACATCATCGAGTTCTCCCGGCTGCAGGCCAAGGACGTGGTCCAGGACGGGGGGCCCGTGGACCTCAACGCCGTCGTCGCCGACGCCGTGGACCGCCTGCGCCTGACCGCCGAGGACCGCGGCATCGCGCTGCGCGTGGGCGGCCGCGTGGACGCGGTGGTGCACGGGGACCAGGACCAGCTGATGACCGCGGTGCGCAACCTGGTGGACAACGCGGTGCGCTACTCCCCGGAGGGCACCACGGTCGGCATCGGCCTGAGCTCCGTGGACGGGCTCGCGCAGGTCACCGTCACGGACCAGGGCATCGGCATCAGCCCGGAGGAGCAGGAGCGGGTCTTCGAACGCTTCTACCGCGTGGACGCGGCGCGGTCGCGTCAGACGGGCGGCACGGGCCTGGGGCTGAGCATCGTCAAGCACGTCGTCATCAACCACGGAGGGGAGGTCACCCTCTGGTCCCAGCCGGGCCGCGGGTCGACCTTCACCATCCGCCTGCCCGAGTGGGGGGACGGTGTCGCCGTCGACGGCGCGCCGGGTGCCGCCCACGTCACCGAGCGGCGCGGTCACCGGGTGACCGCCTCGGCCGCACCCCCGACCCGGAAGGAGACGAGCGCATGAGCCGCATTCTGATCGTGGAGGACGAGGAGTCGTTCAGCGACCCCCTGTCCTACCTCCTGGAGAAGGAGGGGTTCGAGGTCACCGTCGCCGCCGACGGCAACGAGGCGCTGAGCGTCTTCGAGCGCGACAGCGCGGACCTGATCCTCCTGGACCTGATGCTCCCGGGGATGTCCGGCACCGAGGTGTGCCGTCAGGTGCGCCAGCGCTCCAACGTCCCCGTGATCATGCTGACCGCGAAGGACTCGGAGATCGACAAGGTCGTCGGCCTCGAGCTCGGCGCGGACGACTACGTGACCAAGCCGTACTCCTCACGCGAGCTGGTGGCCCGCGTCCGCGCCGTGCTGCGCCGTCAGGGGGAGCAGGAGGAGCCGATGTCGGCGACCATCAGCGCCGGCCCCGTGCGCATGGACGTCGAGCGGCACGTCGTCTCCGTGGACGGCGAGCAGGTGTCCCTGCCGCTCAAGGAGTTCGAGCTGCTGGAGATGCTGCTGCGCAACGCCGGGCGCGTGCTCACCCGCGGCCAGCTGATCGACCGCGTGTGGGGCTCCGACTACGTGGGGGACACCAAGACCCTCGACGTGCACGTGAAGCGCCTGCGCTCCAAGATCGAACCCGACCCCTCGAGCCCCCGCTACCTCGTCACGGTGCGCGGTCTGGGCTACAAGTTCGAGGCCTGACCGGCGCGCTCCTCCCGGGACGACGACGGCCCCGGCTCCACCTCGCGGTGGGGCCGGGGCCGTGGCGTGCCGGGCGCAGGCCCGGCGGAGGTCAGTGCTCCTCGCCGTAGTGGTGGGTCTCCTCGTGGAGGTGCCCGACGAGATCCTCCTCCGAGGGCTCGACTCCCTCGGGGAGCAGGTCACGGTACTGCTCCTGGGTGGCGCTCAGCAGCGGGACGGCCAGGTCGGCGGTGCCGCCGTTGCCGGAGACGGTCACGGGCAGGTTCTCGCCGACCCACACGCCCTCGCGCTCCAGGACGGTTGTGTTCGCCTCGTCCTCGAGCTTGCGGCTCTCGCCGGCGGGGACCTTCAGGGTCGCGGAGCCGCCGCCCTCGGCCTGGAAGGTGTAGGTCTGATCCTGGCCGGAGGTGTTCTCCACGGTGCCGATCAGGCGGGCGGGGCCCGACTCGCCGTCGCCGACGAGGGCGAGGTTGCGGTAGCTCAGGAAGTCCTGCTCCTGGCCGTTGATGCCGTCCGAGGGGGAGTACTGGATGGCGGTGGCGATCGGGCTCACGGCGGAGCAGCCGGTGGCGCCCAGCAGGGCGACCGCGGCCAGCGCACCTGCGGCGAGGTGGCGCCGGGCGGGCCGGGATGCGTTCTTCACAGAGGTCTCCTCAGGTGCGATGACGTGCTCAGGAGCCCCGAGGCAGGGGCCCTGCCAGGTCAGGCTACCGCATCCCGGGACGCCGGCCGGCCCGTGGCGCCGGGTCGTCCACTATCACATCCGGAGGCCGAAGATGTGACGGCACGCGCGGCACGACGAGGCCGCATGATAGAATGAGACGACTGAAAGGGGCACAACAACATGGTTTTTGAGGTCGGAGAGACCGTCGTCTACCCCCACCACGGTGCTGCGCGGATCGAGGAGATCAAGATGCGCACCATCAAGGGGGAGGAGAAGATGTACCTCAAGCTCAAGGTGGCCCAGGGAGACCTGACCATCGAGGTCCCTGCGGAGAACGTCGACCTCGTCGGCGTGCGTGACGTCGTGGATGCGGAGGGGCTCGAGCACGTCATGGAGGTCCTGCGCGCCGAGCACGTGGAGGAGCCGACCAACTGGTCCCGCCGCTACAAGGCCAACCTGGAGAAGCTCGCCAGCGGCGACGTCAACAAGGTGGCCGAGGTCGTCCGCGACCTGTGGCGCCGCGACCAGGACCGCGGCCTGTCCGCCGGCGAGAAGCGCATGCTCGCGAAGGCCCGCCAGGTGCTCGTGTCCGAGCTGGCGCTGGCCAAGAAGGTCACCGAGGAGGAGGCCGAGGGCCGCCTGGACAAGGTGCTCGAGGGCTGACGAGCAGCACACGGCAGGGGAGGGGCCCGCGTCCACGACGCGGGCCC
>NZ_KV824994.1:0-765 GCF_001816085.1 Micrococcus sp. HMSC31B01 | reverse complement strand
CCCAGCGCGACGAGCGCCAGCCCGGTCAGGCCCACCGCCCACCACGCGAGCAGTCCGAGCCCGGCGAGACCGGCGCCGAGGCCCAGCACACGGGTCAGTTCCGCCGCCGGCGCGCTGGTGCCCGTCTGCAGCAGCGCCGCGGCACAGGCGAGCAGACCGGGTCCGGCCAGAAGCAGGACGGTGAGGCCGACGGCGTCCGCCGCGTCGACCGGACGGGTCGGGGCCGGGCCGGCCGGTGATGTCGAGCGCTCCATGGATTCCCCTCCTGTGCGTCCGTCCGGCCGCGATCCCGCGATCAGGCCGGTGATGATGACCACAGTGAACTGCATGGCCGGATGGGTGTCAAGAGTGATGTTTGATGATGTTTGATGATGGCTGGCGCTCGACACCGAGCCTCCTATGCTGAGCGCATGCGGTGGAACGGACTCTTCGACGACCTGGAGGCGCACTGGGTCGACCTCGGCTGGCAGGAGACGGTGGCCGAGGCCGCGGAGCTGACCCGAGCGGAGTGGATGGCGCTGTCCCTGGTGGACCGTCTGCGCGGAGCCCGAGGGCGGCAGGTCCGGCTCCACCTGGCCTGGGGCGAGGTCGTGGACGGCGTGGTGCACACGGTGGGCCAGGGCTGGGTCGGCGTGCACGTCGACGGCTCGGGGTCGGCGATCGTCGCGGTGGACTGCGTGGCGGCCGTGGAGGCCGACCTGACCCGGGCCGCGGTCGCGCCCGAGCTCGCCGCGGCCGGCTGGGGGACGGTGCTGCGCGGCATCG
>NZ_KV824993.1:0-4894 GCF_001816085.1 Micrococcus sp. HMSC31B01 | reverse complement strand
TCAGCTCGGCGCCGACCTCGGGGTCGCGGGTGAGGTTCTCACCGGTGGTCGGGTCGAACAGGTGCACCCGCGTGGTGTCCACCCACAGGCGGGTCGGCGTGCCCGGCCGGGCGCGGGACTCGCCGGAGAGGGTGGCCACGACGACGGGGCGCAGCTCATCCGCATCCAGGTCCTTGGCCAGCGCGGAGAGCATCTCGGCCACGGCCGGGTCCGGATCGAACTCGATGTAGCCGTACTGCTCGTGGCCCAGCCACTCCAGGTGCGTGAGCGTCGCGTCGAAGGTGGAGCCCTGGCCGCGGCGGCTGTCCTCCACCAGCTCGGCGTCCTCGAAGAACTCCGGCCGCAGGCCGAGGAACACGATGTCCCGCCCCTCGGCGGCGCGGGCCTTCTCGGGCGGCACCGGGATGTCACCGATCGGCGAGGACAGCACGTGGCCGCCCTCCTTCTGCTTCAGCGAGGCGGGCAGGAAGTTCATCGACGGCGAGCCGATGAAGCCGGCCACGAACAGGTTGAGCGGCTGCTCGTAGAGCTCGCGCGGGCTGGCCACCTGCTGCAGCTCGCCCTTCTTGAGCACGGCCACCCGGTCGCCCAGGGTCATGGCCTCGGTCTGGTCGTGCGTCACGTAGACGGAGGTGGTGGCCAGGCGGCGCTGCAGCTGCGAGATCTCCGCGCGCATCTGCCCGCGCAGCTTGGCGTCCAGGTTGGACAGCGGCTCGTCGAAGAGGAACGCGTCCGCCTCGCGCACGATCGCCCGGCCCATGGCCACGCGCTGACGCTGGCCGCCGGAGAGGTTGCCGGGCTTGCGCTCGAGGTGGTCCTCGAGCTCGAGCACGCGGGCGGCGTCGCGCACCTTGCGGTCGATCTCCTCATCGGAGGGCTTGTTGTCCTTGATCAGCCGCAGCGGGAAGGCGATGTTCTCGTACACCGTCAGGTGCGGGTACAGCGCGTAGTTCTGGAACACCATCGCGAGGTTGCGGTCCTTGGGGGCCGCCTCGTTCACGCGGCGGCCGTCGATCAGCATCTCGCCGTCGGTGATGTCCTCGAGGCCCACGATCATGCGCAGCAGCGTGGACTTGCCGGAGCCGGAGGGGCCCACGAGGATGACGAACTCGCCGTCCTCGATCTCCAGGTTCACGTCCTTGATGGCGTGGAAGCCGTCGTCGTAGGTCTTGTCGATGTGGTTCAGGGTGATGGAGGCCATCGGGGGGTCCTTTCGGGAGGTCTCGTGTGCGGGCCTCAGCCCTTCACCGCGCCGTTGGTCAGGCCGGCCACGATCTGACGCTGGAACGCCAGCACCAGGATCACGATCGGGATGGTCACGATGATCGCGGCCGCCGAGATGGCCCCGGTCGGCGACTCGAACTGCGAGGCGCCGGTGAAGAAGGCCAGGGCGGCGGGCACGGTGCGCGCGGTCTCGGTGGAGGTCAGGGAGATGCCGAACACGAAGTCGTTCCAGGCGATGAAGAAGGCGATGATCGCCGTCGTGAAGACGCCGGGGGCGGCCAGCGGGACGATCACCTTGCGGAACGCCTCGAGCGGGGTGGCGCCGTCCACCTGCGCGGCCTGGTCGAGCTCCCACGGGATCTGGCGGAAGAACGCGGCCAGGGTCCAGATGGAGATCGGCAGGGTCAGGGACAGGTAGGGGATGATCAGGCCGACCCACGTGTCGTACAGCCCGAGGGTGCGCCACATGTTGAACAGCGGCGTCACCAGGGAGATGACGGGGAACATCGAGACCATCAGGGACACCGTGAGCACGATCCGCTTGCCCGGGAAGTCCAGGCGGGCGATCGCGTAGGCGCACAGCGTGGCCAGGATGACGGCGATGATCGTGGCGATCACGGTGATGCCGATCGAGTTGCGCAGCGCCGTGAGGAACAGCTCGCGCGAGCCGCCCACGAAGATCTCCTCGTAGTTCACCGTGGACCACTGGGTGGGCAGCAGCTTGCCGTTGGCGAGGTCGGCGGGCGTCTTGAAGCTGGTCGCGAAGATCGAGAACAGCGGGAAGAGGCACCACACGCCGATCACGACGGTGAGGATCCACCACAGTGCGGTGGCCTTCCCGGTGCCGCGACGGTGGGGCGCGCGGCCCTCAGGCGCGCGGCCCTCAGGGGCGGGAGCGGATGCGGCGGTGCTCACTTGGAACCTCCTCGGTCGGCCAGGTCCACCTTGAAGCCCTTGACGGCGATGACCGCCATGAGGGCCACGCACAGGAACAGGATCACGGAGACCGCCGAACCCATGCCGATCTCGAGCCGGCCGATGGACGTGCGGTAGGCCAGCAGCGAGAGGACCTCGGTGCCGTAGGCGCCGTTGGTCATGATGTAGATGGAGTCGAAGATGCGGAACGCGTCCATCGCGCGGAACAGGACGGCCACCATGATCGAGGCCTTCATGTTCGGCAGGATGACCAGCTTCATCCGCTGCCACCACGAGGCGCCGTCGACGGCGGCGGCCTCGGTGAGGTCGCCCGGCACCTGGGCCAGGCCGGCCAGCAGGAGCAGGGAGATGAACGGGGTGGTCTTCCAGATCTCGGAGAGCATGATCACGAACAGCGCGGTGCTGCCCTGCGCGAACCAGTTCAGGTCCGCGTCGACGCCCGGCAGCCACTCGAACCAGGCGTTGATGTAGCCCGAGTCGATCGAGAACATGTAGAACCACGCGAACGCGGAGACCACGGTGATGATGCCGTACGGCACCAGGATGATCGTGCGGATCAGGCCGCGGGTCTGCTTGATGGCGTGGTGCATGGCCAGGGCCAGCAGGAAGCCGAGGATGAGCTCGACCACCACGGTCACCACGGTGATCAGCAGGGTCACCCCGAGGTCCTTCCAGAACACGGGGTCCGTGAGGATCACGCCGTAGTTGCCCAGGCCCACGAACTCGCGGTCGCCCGGCGCGGTGAGCCGGTACGTGAACAGCGAGTCGTAGAGGGCCTGCAGGATCGGGTACAGGACCACGAACAGCATCACGAAGAACGCGGGGCCGGCCAGGAGCCAGCCGAGACGCGCCTCGGACTTCGCGCGCTGGGACTTCACCCGGCGGGGGCGGCGACCCTCGGCGGCGCGCGGGGTGGATGCGGCGGGTGCGGTGTCGACGTGGCTCACAGCAGACGCTCCCCTCTCAGGACTTCCTGGATGAAGTCGTCGGTCTCGGCCGGGGTGGACTCGGTGACGCCCGACGGCGGCGCGTAGCGCTGCTGGATCGCGGTGGAGACCTCGTTGTAGTACGGGGTCTGCGGCCGCGGGGCGCCCAGCTCGAGGGACTCCCGGATGGTGTCCGCCATGGGGTACTTCTCGGCGACCTCGGGGGCGTCGTAGGCCGCCGGGTCGGCGGGCGGGTTGCCGTTCTCGACGAAGTACTGGCTCTGGTGCTCGGTGGTGGTGATGCAGGAGATCGCGTCCCAGGCGAGGTCCTGGTGCTCGGACTTCGCGCCCACCCCCAGGTTGATGCCGCCCACGGGCGGCGCGGCGTCCTTGCCCTCGACGGTGCGGGGGTAGACGGCCCAGCCGATGTCCTCGGGCAGGTCCTCCGGCAGCGAGCCCTCCTCCACGGAGCCGAGGGTGGCCGGCCAGACGAACGGCCAGTTGACCATGAACGAGCCGTTCTTGCCCTGGAAGAGCAGCATGGAGGCGTTCTCGTCCTGGGTCGGCAGGCCGGCGCTGCCGAGACCCTCCTTGCCGATGGTGGAGATGATCCGGGCGGCCGTGCGGCCGGCCTCGGAGTCGAGGTTCGTGGTGACCTCGTCCGTGGGCGCCTCGGCGTTGGGGACGATCTGCTCCCCGCCGCCCTCGATGAGCGCGTTGAGCCACACGGTCATGGACTCCGCACGGGCGCCCTGGACGGCCAGGTCCTTGTCCTGGCTGCGGGCGGCCTCCATCAGCTGGTCCCACGTGACGGGCTGGGACATGTCCAGCCCCGCGGCCTCGGCGACCGACTTGCGGTACCAGAGCAGCTGCGTGTTGGCCCAGAACGGGACCGTGACGAGCTCGTCCTTCCAGCTGGCGGCCGCGAGCGCGCCCTCCAGGGCGTTGTCCTTCGCGTACGCCTGCATCTCCTCCGGCACGGGGGCCAGGAACCCGGGCTCGGCGAGCTCGGGGACGAACGGCGGGTCGAGGGACATGATGTCCATCGACGTGTCGCCTGCGGCGAGGCGGCGGGTCAGCTGCTCGCGCTGGGATGCGGCGTCCGTCGGAAGCATGGACGTCTCGACTCTGTACCGGCCGTTCGCGGCGTCGGTGCACTGGGCGGCGATCTTCGCCTGCCCGCCGTCGTCGGGGTTGGTGTACCAGGTCAGGGTGGGCGTCTGCTCGGCCGGAGCACACCCGGCCAGGAGCGCGCCCGCGGCGACGGCGCCGGCCAGCGTGGCCCGGCGCCGTTGACGTGCCCGCGTGTCGTGTCTCACAAGTGGAACCTCAATCGATGCGAGTCGGATGTGACGGCCATCATCACGCATCACAGCGATTCCTGCACGTTTCGCGGACCCCTTTCTCAGCGGGCGCGGCGGTTCGTCCGGGCGGTCGGCTCCGCGGCGGCGGGATCCTCGGGCCAGGGGTGCTTGGGGTACCGCCCGCGGTTCTCGGCGCGGACCTGCGCGTAGGGGCCGGCCCAGAAGGACGGCAGGTCGGCGGTCACGGCGAGCGGGCGACCTGCCGGGGAGAGCAGGTGCAGGACCACCGGCTCACGACCGTCCGCGACAGCGGGGGTGACACGCGCCCCGAAGAACTCCTGCAGCTTGGCGGCGACCACGGGCGGGGTGTCCTCGTGGACGGCCGGATAGTCCACGACGACGGCGCGCCCGCTCGGCACGGGCAGGCGCTCGGGGGCGAGCTCGTCCAGCCGCCCCGCCTCCGGCCACGGCAGGGCACCGCGCAGCAGCGCCTCGGCGTCCAGG
>NZ_KV824992.1:0-2917 GCF_001816085.1 Micrococcus sp. HMSC31B01 | reverse complement strand
CGGAGGTGGTCATCGGCGGACGCGGGTCCCACGGCACCGAGTTGCGGTTCACGGTGATGCCGACCTCGTGCAGGATGTCCTCGCCCTGCCTGCCGTCCAGCTGGGACTCGCGCAGGTCCACCAGGACCAGGTGCACGTCCGTGCCGCCGGTGAGCACCGAGATGCCGTGCTCGGCCATGTCCGGGGCGGTCAGGCGCTCGGCCAGGATCTGCGCGCCGGCCAGGGTCCGCTCCTGCTTCTCCTTGAAGTCCGCGGAGCCGGCGATCTTGAAGGCCACGGCCTTGCCCGCGATCGCGTGCATCAGCGGGCCGCCCTGCTGGCCCGGGAACACGGCGGAGTCGATCTTCTTCTTCAGCTCCTCGGTGGAGAGGATGAAGCCCGAACGGGGGCCGGCGAGGGTCTTGTGCACGGTGGAGGAGACGACGTCGGCGTGCGGCACCGGGTTCGGGTGCAGGCCGGCGGCCACGAGGCCGGCGAAGTGGGCCATGTCCACCCAGAGCCGGGCGCCGACCTCGTCCGCGATCGAGCGGAAGGCGGCGAAGTCGAGCTGACGGGGATAGGCGGACCAGCCGGCCACGATCACCTTCGGCCGGGCCTCGAGGGCCTTCTCGCGCACCTTGTCCATGTCGATGCGGTGGGTGTCCGGCTCCACCTCGTACGCGGCGATGCTGTAGTTCTTGCCGGAGAAGTTCAGCTTCATGCCGTGCGTCAGGTGGCCGCCGTGCGCCAGGGACAGGCCCATCATCGTGTCCCCGTGGTCCAGCAGCGAGGTCATCACGGCCACGTTGGCCTGAGCGCCGGCGTGCGGCTGGACGTTGGCGTGCTCGGCGCCGAACAGGTCCTTGGCGCGCTGGATGGCCAGGTTCTCGGCCACGTCCACGAACTCGCAGCCGCCGTAGTAGCGGCGGCCCGGGTAGCCCTCCGCGTACTTGTTGGTCAGCACCGAGCCCTGCGTCTCGAGGATGGCGCGCGGCACGAAGTTCTCCGAGGCGATCATCTCGAGCGTGCCCCGCTGGCGGCCGAGCTCGTCCGCGAGCGCCGCGGCGATCTCCGGGTCCACCTCGGCGAGGGGCTGGGTGTTGATGTCGGGCGTCTGCGTCACGGGGGTTCCCTTCGAACGGGGGTCTGTGCGGCCGGAAGGCTCCGGTGCCCTCCATCCTAGTGACCAGGCGCCGTCGTCGGGCCTGCGCGACGGCGGCCCGCGGCCCCGGCGACCGACCCCGGCACCCGGTTCTTTTGACTGATTCAGAAATATGCCAAGATCGGGGATGACGCCGCCCACCGCGCCGATCGGTGCGCGGCCGACGTCGATCGACGAAGGAGAGTTCCATGACGGAGTACCAGAAGAAGACCCCGCACGCGACCGGTTCCACCCGCCAGAACGGCGCCCCGGCCATCAGCGACCGCCAGTCCCTGACCGTGGGCAGCGAGGGGCCCATCGTCCTGCACGACACCCACCTGCTGGAGACCCACCAGCACTTCAACCGCATGAACATCCCGGAGCGCCGCCCGCACGCCAAGGGCTCCGGCGCCTTCGGCGAGTTCGAGGTGACCGAGGACGTGTCGAAGTACACCAAGGCCCTCGTGTTCCAGCCGGGCACGAAGACCGAGACCCTCCTGCGCTTCTCCACCGTGGCCGGCGAGCTCGGCTCCCCGGACACCTGGCGCGACGTGCGCGGCTTCGCACTGCGCTTCTACACCGAGGAGGGCAACTACGACATCGTCGGCAACAACACCCCGATCTTCTTCCTGCGCGACCCGATGAAGTTCACCCACTTCATCCGCTCGCAGAAGCGTCTGCCGGACTCCGGCCTGCGCGATGCCACCATGCAGTGGGACTTCTGGACCAACAACCCCGAGTCGGCGCACCAGGTGACCTACCTGATGGGCCCGCGCGGCCTGCCCCGCACCTGGCGTGAGATGAACGGCTACGGCTCCCACACCTACCTGTGGGTCAACGCCCAGGGCGAGAAGCACTGGGTGAAGTACCACTTCATCTCCCAGCAGGGCGTGCACAACCTCTCGAACGACGAGGCCACCAAGATCGCCGGCGAGAACGCCGACTTCCACCGCCAGGACCTGTTCGAGTCCATCGCCAAGGGCGACCACCCCAAGTGGGACCTCTACATCCAGGCGATCCCCTACGAGGAGGGCAAGACCTACCGGTTCAACCCCTTCGACCTGACGAAGACGATCTCCAAGAAGGACTACCCGCGCATCAAGGTCGGCACGCTGACCCTGAACCGCAACCCGGAGAACCACTTCGCGCAGATCGAGTCCGCCGCGTTCAGCCCGAGCAACACCGTGCCGGGCATCGGCCTCTCCCCGGACCGCATGCTCCTGGGCCGCGCCTTCGCGTACCACGACGCACAGCTGTACCGCGTGGGCGCCCACGTGAACCAGCTGCCGGTGAACCGTCCCAAGAACGCGGTGCACAACTACGCCTTCGACGGCCAGATGTGGTACGACCACACCGGCGACCGCTCCACCTACGCGCCGAACTCCAACGGCGACTCCTGGTCGGACGAGACCGGCCCGGTGGACGACGGCTGGGAGGCCGACGGCACCCTGACCCGCGAGGCCCAGGCCCTGCGCGCGGACGACGACGACTTCGGCCAGGCCGGCACCCTCGTCCGGGAGGTCTTCTCGGCCCAGGAGCGCGAGGACTTCGTGGAGACCGTGGCCGGCGCGCTGAAGGGCGTCCGCCAGGACGTCCAGGCCCGCGCCTTCGAGTACTGGAAGAACGTGGACACCGCGATCGGCCAGCGCATCGAGGACGAGGTCAAGCGCCACGAGGGCGACGGCATCCCGGGCGTCGAGGCCGGCGGCGAGGCCCGCATCTGACGGCTCCCTCCCCCGGCGGGCGCCCGCGCGCTCCGCTGAACGCACGGCGGCCGCTCCCTCGCACGAGGGGGCG
>NZ_KV824991.1:0-3110 GCF_001816085.1 Micrococcus sp. HMSC31B01 | reverse complement strand
TCCTCCGGCAGGTCGTCCGTGGCCGTGGCCGTCTACCCGCTGGCGTTCTACAGCTCGATGCACTGGGCCGGCGTCGCCATCGGCTCCGTCGTCTCCCTCGCCTCGGCTCCCCTGGCCTCCGGGCTGCTGGAACGGATCGTGGAACACCGACGCCTCAGCCGGTGATGGATGCTCGCCGCCGCCCTGGGCGTCACCGGCGCCGCTCTGCTGTGCCTGTCCCAACTCGACCAGGAGGCCGCATCGTCGACCGCGACCCTCGCCGGCGTCCTGCTCGGGCTGGTCGCCGGCGCCACCTACGCGACGTACTCCTGGGCGGCGCACCGCCTCATCCACGACGGCATCAGCCGGGCGGCCTCGATGGGCGCCGTGTTCGGTGCGGGCGGGGCGCTGCTGCTGCCCGTCCTCGTCATCACCGGAGCGCCCCTGATCGCCACCCCGCAGGCCTTCGCGGTGGCCGCCTACATTGCCCTGGTCCCGATGTTCCTCGGCTATGTGCTCTTCGGCTACGGCCTCACCCGTGTGCCCGCCAGCACCGCGACCACGATCACCCTCACCGAGCCGGCCGTCGCCGCGATCCTCGCCGTCGCCGTCGTCGGCGAACGCCTCACCCCCGTGGGCTGGACCGGCCTCGGCATCATAGCCGCCGTCCTCTTCATTCTCGCCCTCACACCTACCAACACGACCGCAGACCGGCACGGCCGCACGCCGACGACCGAAGCGATCCAGCCCTCGGCCGCACAACGAAAGTGAAGCGCCCTGGGTTTCGTTCCGACCTACTTCCTCAAGGAGGATCGGATCATGCCCCAGAAGTACACCCCCGAGTTCAAGGCAAGAGCCCTGAAGCTCATCGAAGAACGCGTCCGCGCCGAGCAGTGCTCCGCCTGGGTCGCCTGCACCGCCGTTGGCGAAGCCCTCGGCGGGATCTCCCCACACACCCTGCGGAACTGGTGGAAGCAAGATCGCGTCGATCAGGGCGAGGCTCCAGGGCTGAGCACCGCTGAAGCCGAGGAGATCACCAAGCTGCGCAGAGAGAACCTCGAGCTGCGCCGCGCGAACGAGATCCTGCGCAAAGCCTCAGCTTTTTTCGCAGCGGAACTCGACCGCCCCACGACGAGATGATCCGGTTCATCGACGAACACCGCGATCAATTCGGGGTCGAGGCCATCTGCCGCGTGCTCAGCGCGACGGAGTGTGGGTTCATCACCTCTCGCGGCTACCGGGCCGCGAAGAGACGGCCTGCCTCCGAGAGGGCTCTACGAGACGAGCTCCTCATCGAGGAGCTCGAGCGGATCCACGCGGAGAACTACAGCGTCTACGGGGTCCGGAAGATGCACCACGCGATGCGCCGCGCCGGGTGGGAGATCGGCCGGGACCAGGTCGCCCGACTGATGAAGCTCGCCGGCGTGGAAGGGGTGCGGCGCGGACGTACGCCGGTCACCACGAGGCCGACTGGTGAGCCGGATACCCGCCCTGACTTGGTGGAGCGGCAGTTCACCGCGGATGGCCCGCATCAGCTCTGGGTCGCTGACATCACCTACGTCAGGATCCTGGCCGGGTTCTGCTATGTCGCGTTCATCACCGACGTGTACTCCCGGCGCGTCGTGGGATGGGCGGTCTCGGGCAGCCTGCACACCGCAGGCCTGCCCCTGCTGGCCCTGGAGCACGCGCTGGTCTCCACCGGCGCTACCCGCGGGCGGCAGGGCCTGATCCACCACTCGGATCGGGGAAGCCAGTACGTCAGCTTGGCATATTCAGACGCGCTCATCACCGCCGGGGTGAGCGCTTCGGTGGGCACCGTGGGCGACTCCTACGACTGTCAGTCTCTGAGGGCCGGATTCCGCGAGGATGAGGAAGTCCTGGCCGTGGTGCTCTGACCCATCTCTACGATTGACCCACATGGTGTCTTGGCGTTGATCTGTCGGGCCCGCGGCCGGGCACGTACGACCACTGCCGCCGGTCCGGGCGTGACCTGATAGGAGCCTGGAGCATTTTCGTGACCGTGTCCCCGTGACAGTCCTGTCCGCCCACCGGCGTCGGTGCCGCCCCCGCACCCGTAGCCGAAGGACAGCCTCGTACATGAGCCAGATCGCCCCCACCCGTTCCGGTCACGTCGTGATCGGCGTGGACACCCACAAGCACATCCACGTGGCCGCCGTCATGGACTCGATCGGTGGGATTCTCGCGACCGGCACGATCGCCACCGACCGTGCCGGTTACCAGCAGCTACTGGAATGGGCCGCGGACTACGGCACCATCATCGCGTTCGGCATCGAGGGCACAGGCTCCTACGGGGCTGGTCTGGCCTCGTACATCCGTCGCCAGGGGCACAAGGTCGTGGAAGTCTCGCGCCCAGACCGACGCCTGCGTCGGTTGAACGGGAAGTCCGACACCTTGGACGCTGAGAACGCGGCCCGCGCAGTCCTCGCGGGTTTCGCTACCGCCACGCCCAAGAGCGCCGACGGGAGCGTGGAAATGATCCGTCAGCTCAAAGTCGCTCACGACACTGCGGTCAAAGACCGCTCTGCAGCGATGATCACGTTGAAGGCGATGCTCGTGCACGCCGAAGAGAATCTACGCAAGGTACTGCAGGGGAAGACGCAGAAGATGATCGCCCGCCGCTGCGCTTCCCTGCGCCCCCGCGCGCTGAGCACGCCGGAGGAGGCCAATCGTCATGTGCTCCGGTCGCTGGCCAGGCGGTGGCTGTCGTTAAACGAGGAGATCCTCGAGCTCGAGGCCATGATCAAGGGGCTCGTGATCGCGCGTGCGCCGCACCTGCTCGACCAGTTCGGGATCGGCGTGGACACGGCAGCGGAGATCCTCATCGTGGCCGGGGACAATCCCGAACGGATCAAGAGCGAGGCAGCATTCGCCAAGCTCGCCGGCATCAGCCCCGTGCCTACAGGCTCAGGGATGAGCAGCGGAAAACATCGGATCAATCATGGCGGTCACCGTCAGCTGAACGCAGCCATCTACAGGACAGTCATCGTGCGGATGCGCTTCCATGAGCCCACGATCGCCTACGTGGCACGACGCACCGCGGAGGGCAAGTCCAAGCGAGACATCATTCGCTGCCTCAAGAGGTACGTGATCCGCGAGGTATACCACCTCGT
>NZ_KV824990.1:0-610 GCF_001816085.1 Micrococcus sp. HMSC31B01 | reverse complement strand
CCGCTTACACAGACAAGTTGACACGCCCGCGAACGGCGAGCTCAGGCTTGGTGTCCCGCGCTCGGTTCGCGACCATGATCCTCCGCGCTGCACAGCTGGAGGCCCAAGATCTTCCGTTGTTGCCTTTGTCTTCAGATCCCACTGAACTGCGTGTCGTAGCGCGTGGCCATGCGCATGATCATCGAGTCGTAGTGAAAAGCGTCCCCCGGCTGCGGTGCGGGTCGGGAATGAACGACTTTCACAGGACTGTCATCGTTCCGAAGGTCGAGGACAGTTACGCCAATTGCATCAAAACCGATACCGATGGAACTGGAACGAGTCCGAAGAGTATTAAGGGTGTCCAACACCCGTTGACAATCACCGGGCTGCTTGTGAGAAGTGACAACGGGTTCCTGCCCGAGATGAATGCGCTCAACGTTTGCAGGGTTAGAACTTACAAACACGTCTGCGACATTAACCTGTGCGTATCCAATCGCCAAGGCTGTCTGGCTCTCACCGTGTACAGAGATGTGGGAACTGGTCAATTCATCATGAAGACGCGGAAGTGACTTGACGTGAGCAGTCATCGTGGCCTTAGCTTCTAGATGTAAGAGGTCATGACGTTGTTGAC
>NZ_KV824989.1:0-3325 GCF_001816085.1 Micrococcus sp. HMSC31B01 | reverse complement strand
TCAAGAACCTCATGACCCACAACAACTAGAAGGCGTCACGGTGATTGTGGCTGAGGGCTCATCGCAGCGGAAGGGTGATCAGGGGGCCTCGGCAGAATGGGGTCCCATGGAGTCCACCCAGCCCGTCCCCGAGCCCTTCGTCCTGACCCTCGGTGCGGTCCTCGCCGCCGCCGGCCTTGACCCGCACGACGTCCTGGCCATCCGCCACACCTACAAGGAGTCGGGGCTGCCGTCGCGGGCGGCAGCCACGCCGGAGCGCGTACTCGCCTACACGCGGGAGCAGCACCACGTGGGGAAGTTCCCGAAGGAGCCTGCTCGCCACTGGCTGATCTTCATGGGGGAGGGCGGGCGTCGTTCTCGTCTCACCGCCGTGTACGAGAACCGCGGGGAGGCCGTGGCTGAGCGCACGGAGCGGCATCGGTACTACGACGTTGCGCCGGTGCCGCTGCTGGCCTCCCTCGAGGAGCGCCTGGTGGTGGAGTGGTCCGCAGACCCCGTGAACTGGGCCAAGCGCGGGCCCCTCGCGGCGCGGTTCCCCGTCCTCGAGATCGCCGATCCCACCACCGAGGCGTTCCCCGGCTTCGACCACGTGCTGTTCAGCTACGGGGACCTGCAGTCACTGGTGACCGAGACCCGCTACGCAGGCTGGCGCACCGCCCTGGAGGCCGTACGCGGGATCTACCTGATCGCCGACGAGACCGCGGGCCGGTGCTACGTCGGCAAGGCCGACGGTGAGCGTGGTGTGCTCGGACGGTGGGAGGCCTACGCCCGTGACGGGCATGGCGGAAACGTCGCCCTCCGGGATGCCCTGGAGCTCGACCCCGACCAGCCGGAGCGGTACATGTTCAGCTTGTTGCGCGTGTTCGGCTCCAATACCCCGCAGGCCCAGATCGACGCCGCGGAGAAGCACTACAAGGAGGCTCTGATGACGCGCCGGTTCGGACTGAACCGGAACTGAACGGACGTCGTTGTCCGGGGGGAGAGAGCGAAGGGCAGACGGGAGGGGGGATGGATTGCCCGCGCCGAGCCTTGCGGAGGAGGGCAAGTGCGCCATCCAGGCACAGCAGCCATCGCTGAGTTCCTCGAATGTGACTGCCCACGAGCACACGGGGCATCCGCAAGCCGCCCGCATTGATGTCGCCGCGCGGGCCGACGTCGTCGAGGCGGGCGGGCCAGGTCTGATGGGTGTGAACGGCCTCCCCGGAACCGGCAAGATGACGATGCTCCGGGACATCCTGGCGTCCAACGTCGTCGAACGAGCACGCCGATTGTCTGCGTGTGAGAACCCACTCGACGCCTTCACCGAACGCACCCATGAGTGGACCGGCGAGGGCAGGATGCGACGACGGGCGCGCGAACTCCGGCCCGAGGTGGCCGGCCTCGAAAAGGTGGTGGCCTCGGCGAACAACGCGGACGAGGAGAACCTCTCCGAGGAGATTCCACATCGGAGCGCCATCAAGGACGGCCGGAACGTGGATGCGGACTACTTCGCCTGCCTGGCCACCGCCGCCTTGGGCGGAAGCGGCGGGGGAAGAGGACGCCCTGGGTGAGGACAGCTTGACGTCGGAGCAGCCGGGCACCTCGGGCCTGGCCGCTGCACCGATGGCAACGGCACCGACCCCCGCCCCGCTCCGCGCGCAGGCGGCCGACGAGGGGGTAGTGCTGCTCGGGGTCCTTCTGGAGGGCCCGGACCGGCCCGGGGCGCACGGGGCGCACGGGGCCGGCCGGACCGACCTACGGACCGGACGGCTCAGCCCTGGGCCGACTCGACGTCCTCGTCGACCCAGTCGCGGGAGCGTTCCACGGCCTTCTTCCACAGCCGCAGGGCGCGCTCAACCTCCTCCTCGTCCGTGGTGGGCTCCCAGCGCTTGTCCTCTTCCCAGTTGGCCACGAGCTCGTCCTGGGACGCCCAGAACCCCACCGCCAGGCCTGCGGCGTAGGCGGCGCCGAGAGCGGTGGTCTCGATGACCTTGGGGCGCACGACGGGCACGCGCAGCAGGTCCGCCTGGAACTGCATGAGCAGCTCGTTGGCGACCATGCCACCGTCGACCTTCAGTTCGGTGAGGTCCACGCCGGAGTCCGCGTTCATGGCGTCCAGGACCTCGCGGCTCTGGAAGGCGGTAGCCTCGAGCGCCGCGCGGGCGATGTGCCCCTTGTTGACGTAACGGGTCATGCCCACCATGACGCCGCGGGCCGCGGCGTCCCAGTGCGGGGCGAAGAGGCCGGAGAACGCGGGGACGAAGTACACGCCGCCGTTGTCCTCCACGCCGGCGGCCAGGGTCTCGACCTCCGGGGCGCTGCCGATCATCCCGAGGTTGTCCCGCAGCCACTGGATCAGCGAGCCGGTGACGGCGATCGAGCCCTCCAGCGCGTACACCGGCTTCTGGTCGCCAATGCGGTACGCCACCGTGGTGAGCAGGCCGTTGTCCGAGTGCACCGGCTCCTCGCCGGTGTTGATCAGCATGAAGTTGCCGGTGCCGTACGTGTTCTTGGCCTGGCCGACCTCGAAGCACGCCTGGCCGAAGGTCGCCGCGTGCTGGTCGCCCAGGATGCCGGTGATCGGCGTCTCGCGCAGCAGCTGCTGGCCGGATACGGTGCCCACCTCGGCGGAGGAGCTGACGATCTCCGGAAGCATGGACATCGGGATGCCCATGTCCGCGCAGATCTCCTCGTTCCAGTCGAGGGTGTCCAGGTTCATCAGCATGGTGCGGGAGGCGTTGGTGACGTCGGTGACGTGCCGGCCGCCCTCGCCGCCGCCGGTGAGATTCCACACGAGCCACGAGTCCGTGGTGCCGAAGATGAGGTCGCCGTTCTCGGCGGCCTCCCGGGCACCGTCCACGTTCTCCAGAATCCAGGCCACCTTGGGGCCGGAGAAGTACGTGGCCAGGGGCAGCCCGACGCGCTCCTTGTAGCGGTCCGCGCCGACGTCGCCGGCCAGGCGCTCGCAGAGGTGGTCGGTGCGGGTGTCCTGCCACACGATGGCGTTGTACACCGGCTTGCCGGTGTTGCGGTCCCACACCACGGTGGTCTCACGCTGGTTCGTGATGCCCACGGCGGCGACGTCGTGTCGGGTCACCTCGGCGCGGGCCAGGGCCTCGCCGATGACCTCGCGGGTGTTCGTCCAGATCTCCACCGGGTCGTGCTCCACCCAGCCGGCGCGCGGGAAGATCTGCTCGTGTTCGCGCTGACCAGTGGACACGATGGCCCCACTGTGGTCGAAGAGGATCGCGCGCGTGGACGTGGTGCCCTGGTCGATGGCCATCACGTAGCGGGGGGTGGTCATGTCCTACTCCTTCGGAGGTGGTCATCGGCGGACGCGGGTCCC
>NZ_KV824988.1:0-24439 GCF_001816085.1 Micrococcus sp. HMSC31B01 | reverse complement strand
CCCCGGGCCCTTCACGGGACTGCGCGCGGGCCTGGCGACGGCGGCCGCCCTCGGCCTGGCGTGGGACGTGCCCGTGCACGGGGTCCGCAGTCTCGACGCGCTCGCCCACGCGGCCGGCGTCGACGCCTTCCGCCACGGGATCGAGGAGTTCGTGGTCGCCACGGACGCCCGCCGCCGCGAGGTCTACTGGGCCCACTACGCGCAGGTCGGCGGGCAGCCGACCCTGCTGCACGGTCCCTTCGTCTCGCCCGCGGACGAGGTCACTCCGCTGCCCGTCTACGGCGCGGGGGCCGGGCTCTACCCCGAGGCGCTGCGCGCGGTGCCGGGCTGGGAGACGGCCACGCCGTCCGCCGTCGGGGTGGGGCAGGTGGCCGAGCTCGCCCTGCGGCGCGGCCGCGGCCTCGTGCCCGCCGAGCCGCTCTACCTGCGCGAGTCCGACGCCAAGGTCCCCGGCCCCCGCAAGCGGGCGGGCGCGTGAGCCCGGCCGAGCCGGCCCCGGCCGGCGACGGGCGCCCCGTCGAGGATGAGCACGGGCTGCCGCCCGGGTACCTTCTGCGCCCCATGACCGTGTGGGACGTCCCCGAGGTGCTCGCCCACGAGGCCACGCTCTTCCCGCTCGACGCCTGGCCCGCGCACTTCTACGAGGAGGAGCTCGCCCAGACCGGCCCCGCCGGCGGACGGGACGCGCACGGCCGCCCGCCCACCCGGGACTACCGCGTGGTCGTCCGCGACGTGGCCGCGCCCGGTTCCGCGGACGACGACGGCCCCGCCCCCGGCGAGATCGTCGGCTACGGCGGGATCATGGTGGTCGGCGACGTCGCCGACGTGCAGACCGTGGGCACCGTCGCCGCGGCGCAGGGAAGGGGGATCGGCGCGGCCCAGCTGCGCTGGATGGCCGCGGAGGCCACGGTGCGCGGCGCGAGCGCCCTCATGCTCGAGGTCCGGGCCTCCAACGCCGCCGCCCGGCGGCTCTACGCGCGCCACGGATTCCAGGAGCTGCATGTGCGCCGCCGCTACTACCCGGGCGGCGAGGACGCCGTGATCATGCGCAAGGCCCTGTGACCCGGCCGCTCACTAGACTGGAGCCCATGCCCACCGCCACCGCAGCCCCCCTCGTGCTCGGCATCGAGTCCTCCTGCGACGAGACCGGCGTCGGCGTCGTCCGCGGCACCGCCCTGCTGGCCCACGAGGTCGCCTCCTCCGTCGAGGAGCACGTGCGCTTCGGCGGCGTGATCCCGGAGATCGCCGCCCGCGCCCACCTCGAGGCCCTCGTGCCCACGATCCGCCGCGCCCTGGACACCGCCGACGTCACCCTCGCGGACCTCGACGCGATCGCCGTCACCTCCGGCCCGGGTCTGGCGGGCGCCCTCATGGTGGGGGTCGCGGGGGCGAAGGCGCTGGCCACGGCCCTCGGCACGCCCCTCTACGGCATCAACCACCTCGTGGCGCACGTGGGCGTCGGCATGCTGGACGGCGTGCGGCCCGCGCAGTGGGACGACCTGCCCGCGGACCTGGGCGCGCTGCTCGTCTCCGGCGGGCACACCGAGATCCTGCGCGTGGGCCGGATCAGCTCCGAGGTCGAGCTGCTGGGCTCGACCATCGACGACGCGGCCGGCGAGGCGTACGACAAGGTCGCCCGGCTCATCGGGGCGGGCTACCCCGGGGGCCCCGTGATCGACCGGCTCGCCGCCCAGGGCGACCCGACGGCCTTCCGCTTCCCGCGCGGGCTCACCGCGGGCAAGTTCGTCGGCAGCGCGGAGGAGCCCGGCCCGCACCGACACGACTGGTCCTTCTCCGGGCTGAAGACCGCCGTCTCCCGCGCCGTGGAGCAGTTCGAGGCCCGCGGCCTCGAGGTGCCGCGCGCGGACATCGCCGCCTCCTTCCAGGAGGCCGTCGCGGACGTGATCACCGCCAAGGCCGTCCGCGCCTGCCGCGAGCACGGGCTCACCCACCTGATGCTCGGCGGCGGCGTCGCGGCGAACTCGCGCCTGCGCGCCCTGCTCGCCGACCGGTGCCGCTCCGCCGGCATCGAGCTGACCGTCCCGCCCGTGAACCTGTGCACCGACAACGGGGCGATGGTCGCCGCGCTCGGCGCACGCCTGGTGCGCGACGGCGTCGCCCCCTCCGACGCGTGGTTCGGCGCGGACCCGGGACAGCCGGTCGAGATCGTCAGCGTCTGACGCGGGGGCGGCACGACGAGGGCACTCGGGCTGCCCGATAGAATCGGCCGCATGCGCGTACTTGTCACCGGCGGCGCCGGATTCCTCGGTTCTCACACCGTCAGTGTCCTGCTCGACGCCGGTCACGACGTCCTGGTGCTCGACAGCCTGGTCTCCAGCACCATCGTGTCCCTAGAGCGAGTGGCGGAGCTGGCCGGTGTGACGTTCGGAGGACCGCGTTTCGGGTTCCACCGTGCGGACGTGCGTGAGCCCAGGTCCTATCGGGAGGCCGTGGTCGCATTCGTTCCCGATGCCGTCGTCCACTTCGCCGGACTGAAGTCGCCCACGGAGTCGCTCGTCGACCCGGCGTCGTATTACACCGTGAACGTCGCCGGCACTGCCGCCGTCGCCGAGGTCGCGGGCGCCGCTGGTGCCCGCGCCTTCGTCTTCTCGTCGTCCGCCACGGTGTACGGGGATGAAGCCCCGGTCCCGGTGGGGGAGGACGCCGCTGTTGCGCCGGTCACCCCCTACGGGCACTCCAAGCTCATGGCGGAGCAAGTGCTCCGGCACGTGCACGAGGCGGGGCGTCACATGGGTGTGTCCGTGCTTCGCTACTTCAACCCCGTCGGCGCGCACCCCTCGGGTCGTCTGGGTGAGGACCCGCAGGGCGTCCCCGCCAACCTGATGCCGTTCGTGGCGCGAGTCGCCGGTGAGCGGTACGAACAGCTGAACGTCTTCGGCGCTGACTTCGCCACGCGTGATGGCAGTGCCGTGCGGGACTTCATCCACGTGATGGACCTGGCGGAGGCCCACGCGGCCACCCTCGAATGGATGGTCGCTCAGCCCGGGGACGAGGTCGGGGTGCGGGTCTGGAACATCGGCCGTGGGGAAGGGGTCACGGTCTTCGAGATGATCCAGGCTTTCGAACGCGTGACCGGTCGCCCGGTGCCGTTCCAGGTCGTCGGGCGCCGACCCGGTGATATCGCTGCGTCATGCGCGTCGGTGGACGCCATCGCCGCGACCGTGGGGTGGCGGGCGAGCCGTGATACCGACGCCATGGTGCGTGATCTCTGGGCGTGGCAGCAGGCCAATCCCTCGGGCTACGCGGGGGACGCGCCCTGACGGGGAAGATGCCCCACGGAGCCGCGCGGCCATTCGCTGTGGGACGCGTCAGCGCTGGGCGATGTGCTCCAGCGCGGGTGCGATGACGTCCATGGCCGCATCGATCTGCCGTGCAGCGGTGGCCATGGCCTCGGGGCCTCGCTTGTATGGATCCTGCACTTCGTCGCTCGGATCGGCGGAGCGACGCGCCCAGAGGAGTGCGACAAGGCGGTCCAACTCCAGGTCTGCGGGCAGGTCTGACATGATGCGCGCTGCCTGGCCCAGCAGCAGCACCTTGCGCCCGTGCTGGGGCCAGGCGTCGAGGATCCATCGCCGGTGGTCTGGGCCCATGGTCAGCACGAGATCCGCCTCCTCCAGGAGGCCGCGGGTGAGCTGGCGTGCGACGTGCTGGGACGGGTCTCCAGCGGCGTGGACCTCTGCGGCCATGGGCGGATCAATGGGATGTTCGACGAGCGCGCGTGTTCCTGCCGATCCGAACTCGACGCCCTGGATGCCGCGCGCGCGGCTGGTCACGTCGGCATAGGCGGAACGACAGATGTTGGCCGTGCAGACGAAAAGGACCTTGAAGGGGCCTTCGTGCCCTAGCGCATGGCGGTCTCCACCGCCGGGTTGCCACTGAAATCGTGTCATCGGATTGGCTCCTCATCGTCGTGGACGCGCCGGGGCACGCTCCTCACCGGAGGGCCCGGGACACAAGATACCTGCGTGGTCTCCGCCTCATCGGATGATCGCGCCGCAGGGTGCCCCACGGATCACTTCGCCGTTCCGGAACTGGGATAAGGTGAGCCGAGCTCGCATGCGGGATGGAGGCCTCGCGGCTGACCGGTGAGGTTCTCGATGGGTGGCAGGTACCGCGATTATCACGCTGTCATAGGTGGGTCCATGTCGTGGCGAACCTCATAGGAGTCTCGATCGAGGGAACGTGATGGATCTTCAGCAATACCTACAGATCTTCCGCAAGTACTGGCGCAGCATTCTGACCGTGCTGTCGGTATGCGTGGGCGCGGCTCTCGTGTTCACGTTCTTGCAGACGCCGAAGTACAGCTCCACATCGTCGGCGCTCATCGCGGTGGACACGGCGGCCTCAGCCGGTGAGTTGTCCTCGGGCGCCCTTTACGCCGAGCGGCAGGTCTCCTCCTTCGTCGCCCTCGCCGACAGTGCCCTCGTCCTCGACCCAGTCATCGATGAATTGGGCCTGGACGTGACACCACAGGCCTTGCGGAGTCGCGTCTCGGTGTCGGCTCCCGCCGGCACCTCCATCGTGGATGTCACGGTCACGGACACGAACGCCGGACGTGCCGCCGAGATCGCCAACGCGATCACGGCGAGCCTCAAGAACGTCACCAGCGACGTCGTGCCCACCGGTCCTGACGGGGACGAGATCGTCACCGTCACGGTGGTGGAGCCGGCGTCTGAATCGTCCCGACCGGTGTCACCGCGTCCCGTGGTGAACATCGCCCTGGGATTGATCGCCGGCGTCGTCCTCGGTCTGGGCCAGGCGCTGGTGCGGCGCCTGCTTGACTCTCGTATCCGTACACGGGATGACCTCGAGGAAATCACCGATGCGCCGGTCCTGGCCTCCGTGGTCCATCACAAGGGGTCGGACCGGGCCAAGGACGAAGCCGCTCCCGCCCGAGGCACAGCCTGGGCCAGCGACGAGTCGTATCGGAAGCTGCGCACCGCCGTGGGCTTCGTCGCTCTCGGCGGTGAACGACGTTCCTCCATCGTCGTCACGTCGTCCGTGCAGGGTGAGGGCAAGACCGAGACCTCGACGAATCTGGCCAAGGTTCTGGCCGAGACCGGCGCCCGGGTCCTGCTGGTTGATGCGGATCTGCGCCGCCCGCAGGTGGGCGCCAGGCTGGGCCTGGACGACGAGCTGGGCCTGTCCGATGTGCTGACCGGCCGAGCCGACCTCAACGACGTGCTGCTGTCCGTGGACGACCTGTCGGTCCTCACCGCCGGAACGGTTCCTCCGAATCCGTCCGAGCTGCTGGGGTCGGAGGCCATGGCGGAACTTCTCGCTCTCGTCGAGGCGCACTTCGAGTACGTCATCCTCGATGCCCCACCGCTGTTGCCCGTGACCGACGCGGCAGTCCTCAGCCACCAGGCCGGCGGCGCCGTCGTGGTGGCACGCGCGGGGGTCGCGCGCCAGAACCAGCTCACTGAGGCGCTGTCGATCCTCGAGGCGGCCGACGCGTCCGTCTACGGCGTCGTGCTCAACGACGTTCCCGTGTCGCAGATCGACGGATACTCCCAGTACTATCGCTGAGGCGCAGGCCTCCTCCCACGCGGGAGCGGCGCTCTCTGCACCCTGCCGGAGGCCCCGTCCCAGCCCTTTGAAGTGGAGGATCATCCATGAAGTCTGCACTGCGTAGAATGGCGGCCCGAGCCCTGACCAAGGGCTCGTTCGACGACATCGAGTCCGAGATCCTCGCCGCTCTCGAACAGCCGGCGGGCGCCGCGGAGCCGCAACTCATCGACCGGATCGTCGAACACGCCGTGCGGAACGTGCCGTTCTACAACCGCCACTCCGCTCAGGCCTCGTCCCTCGAGGATCTGCCCGTGGTGGACAAACTGATGGTCAAGAGCGGAATCGAGGATTTCCTCCGCGCAGGAGTGGACCGCAGCCAGCTCGTGTCGCGGACGACGTCCGGGTCGACTGGCATTCCGTTGACGGTCTACCTGGACCGTTCCCGTGCCCGACGCAACCAGGCCGGGGTGGCGGCATCGCTCACGTACGCCGGCGCCGACCCGTTCGCCCCCATCGTGCGGGCGCGCCAGTGGGGCCGCATCTCGGCCAGGAGCCGTGCGGTGCAGATCCTGCGTGAACACTACCCAGCGCATGCGGACCGTTTCGACCCCGCGGACATCGCGCCGCTGAAGGCTTGGGTGCAGAAGCGCAAAGACGTCATGTTCCTGGGCTACCCGTCGTACCTGGAAATGGTCATGCGCACCCTCGAAGCCGAAGGCGCGCGGTTCGCCCCGGGCAATGTCCGCACCCTGATCTCCGCAGCGGAGGCACCGACTCCGTACTTCTTCGCGGCGGCACGTCGCCTCTTCGGCGTCCAGGCCTATGCCCGGTACTCCAGCATGGAGATGGGAGCCATGAGCATCTCAGACCGAGACGACTGGAGCGCCTACAAGTTCGACACCAGTTCGTATCACGTGGAGATCCTCCAGGAGGACACCGACGAGCCTGCCGCAGCGGGGGAGCTGGGTCGCCTTGTCGTGAGCGATCTGCATAACCTGGCCATGCCTCTGCTGCGCTACGACACGGGTGACATGGCGCGATTCAAGGTCGACGACCAGGGTCGGGCCGTCCGGAACACGATCGTCGACCTGCACGGTCGTCGACTGGATGTGCTGGTGGGAGGCACCGCTGCGGCGCCGAGAAAGCTCCACGCTCTGGCGATCTGGGGCCCTGCCGCGCAGATCTCGGAGCTCCGCCAGTTCCAGCTGCGCCAGCACGACATCGGGCGGTTCACATGGCTCCTGAACGCAGAGCCGTCGGCAGAGATCGAGGGCACCCTGCGCCGTGCCCTGGACGAGCGGGTCGGTGACGTTGTCGAGTGCCGCTTCGAGTACGTCGACGAGATGCCGGTGCTGGCGTCGGGCAAGCGCAAGTTCTTCGTCAGTGACATCGACGACCCGTCGGCCCTTGCGGAGGGGGGCCGCTGACGACGGGAGCGCGCCGTCGTCGCCCTCTCGGGGCCCAAGAACATGGCCGGCACGGGGATGTCCTCCCCGTGCCGGCCCTTTCACAGGTGGCCATGGAAGCCGTGCGCACAGCTCACCTGGGGCCTGTCACTGCGGTTCGGCGTCCGTGTACTCCCGGTGGAGCGCCTCGATGTCCGTCGTCCTGAAGCGCGACCAACTCAAGCCCAGCAGCGCACCGCCCAGGACGGCCCAGACAATCAGCGCGAAGAGCGACTCGGTGCCCAATGCCCCGGGGGATGACGGGACGAGCAACAACAAGAGGAACAGGACAGCGATCAGGGCGCCGGCCATGCCCAGGATCTTCAGTCCGGCGGAGGGAGCCATCGCTTCCGCCGACCGGATCCTGCCGGAGGCGAGGGAGATGACGAAGATCGAGGCGAAGAAGTATGCGACGGTGATGCCGGCCGAGGTCATGTCCACGAGCCAGCTCAAGGCGGCCCTGCCGAACCACGGGGTCGCCGAGCACAGTGTGGCGATGACCAGGATGGAGAACACCGGGGTGCCGGAGGTCCGAGACAGCGAGCGGAAGGCCGGTGGGATCATCTTCGCTTCGCCCATGGTGTACAGCACCCGCGAGGATGCCGCGATGAATCCGTTCAGCCCGGTCAGCACGCCCGCGGAGACCGCCACCACCACCAGAACCATGGCCGTGGGGCCCAACAGGTCCGTGAGTGCCTCCGCCGGCGGCCAGGCGCTGTCACTGTAGTCTGCGGCCCGAGAGGACACCGCGATCGCCGTCACCAGAGACATGAGGACGTACACCATTGCTGCGGTGACGATGCCCGTCACCATCAGCCCGACGACCTTGCGCGGGGCGAAGCCGAATTCCCCGGCCATCTGCGGGACGGTGTCGAACCCGATGAAAGCCCACGGCGCGATCGCGAGGATGACGAAGACGCTGGTCAGCAGCGACTGGCCCGGGGGAACGGCTGCCGGCAGCTCGATGTCCTGGGTCAGGAAGGCGTACACGGCTGACACTCCGAGGACGGCGATGCAGGTGAGCATGGTCACGGCCGCCCAGAATTGGAACCGTCCGGAGAACTCCACCCCCTTCATGTTCAACAGGGCGAAGACCCAGATGAACAGGATCGAGACCAGGACCTCCGCAAGGTAGACATCCCAACCTGCGACGTCGAAGAGCTTGCCGTGGGAGAGGAGACCCGGGAAGGTCACACGGAAGATCAGGGTGACCGCTGAGGCGTTCATGGCGACGATCCCGGTGTACCCCAGGGCCAAGGACCAGCCGGCGATGAATCCGGGGATCCGTCCGGCCGAGAAGAGTGCGAAGAGCACGCCGCCGCCGGTGCGGGGAAGGGCTCGGATGGCGGTCGCGTACACCAGACCGACCACGAGGATGAGCACGGTGGCGACGCCGAAGCCCAGGACCACCCCGGCGAGCCCGGCGCCTTGCAACCAGTCGAAGGGCAGGACGAAGGCCCCCCACCCCCCCTCCGAGCCGATCGCGAGGGCGAACACCCAGGCGGGAGTGAGCCTGCGGCGGAGTGCGCGTGGAGATGTCCCGGCCGGAGCCGGTGGGGGATGGGCGGTCATGAGGTTCCTCGTCTGGTCGGCTCTGAGGCGGGGGAGCGGGTCAGCGGGTGACCGCAGATTCGCGTGCGGCGTCGAAGCGCTCCCAGAGCACGTCGTCGATCAGGGCGCGTGTCATGCCGTCGAAGCGTCCCGCGTCCGCCAGGCGCTGTGCCTCCAGGTCAGAGAACTCGCCCAGCCGCTTGGCCGGAACGCCCCCGACGATGGAGTCCGGCGGCACGTCCTTGGTCACCACAGACCCGGCGGCGATGATCGCACGCGGGCCGATGCGCACGCCGGGCAGGATCACGGACCCGGAGCCGATGAACACGTCGTCCAGCACCTCGATGCAGTCTTCATTGACGGGAAGTCGGACGCCGTTCTTCCTGCCGATCATGAGATTGATGACGTCGTGCGCCACGAAGGTCACGCCGGAGGCGACGACGATGTTGTTGTGAAAGCGGATCAGGTTGGGATCGTAGGGCAGGGCGCGCGGCTGGAACCACACGTTCTCGCCCATCCCGCGGACGAGGCCCTTCCTGCTCATGTACCGGGCTCGGTCACCGCCGCTGATGATGAACATGAACCGGCCCTTCCTGAGCATTCGGGAGAGCATGCGGAGCTTGGACATGGTGATGTGGCCCTATCTCTCCGGAGTCAGATGGGGTAGTCGCCCGACGCGCGCCGGCGCGACGACCCGCGGCGTGACGCGTTGAGCCCCTTCACGCCGGCGGTCTTTGAGCAGGAGCGCGACGAGCCAGGTGCCCATCAGGACGGCCAAGGTGACCGGGGACAGCACGTCGGCGAGGAAACCGGAGGCGCTGCCACGAGGTGCGAACACGATGGCGGGGATGCTGAGCAGGCGCATGGTGTTGGCCAGCACCGAACCGGGGACGAAGGCGTCGATCCAGGCCACCAGCAGTCCGTAGGACACCGCGACCAGAAGGACGCCAGCGTAACCGTAGTCCGCGAACCCCTCGGCGAGGAAAGACGAGCCCACCCCGCGTCCGGTGAGGTAGAGGTCCCCCAGGGTGATGTAGGACAGCGAGTGACTCAGGGAGGTGCCGGACTGCGCGTACTCCACGGTGTTGCCGGCGAGTCCGCCGTCTCCCCCCAAGATCAGCCGGAGGATTCCCTGGCTGGCGAATGTCATGAGGTAGTGGCCCTCCGGCAGCCGTGACTCGTAGAGGAGACCGTACTCGATGACGTTGAGACTGGAGCCCTGTCCGTAGAGGAATCCGGACAGGGTGTCGCTTCCCTCGGCGCCGTCTCGGTTCGCCCCGACCAGGAGGAAGACGGGGACCAGAACGATCACCGCCGCGCTTCCGATCAGCATCAGCCGGCGCAGCGGGATCAGCGTCGTGTCCTGATGACGGGCGCGATACACCAGGTAGGCGAAGACCATCAACAGGAAGGTGCCGAAGTCGCCGCGGTCGCCGGTGACCATGATCAGGGCCTGCACGGTGAAAGCGGTGGTCAGCACGACCCAGGTTCGCCGTCTCGACGCGAGGGCGGACAAGAAGACACAGAAGGCGACGGTGTTGGCGAAGTTGCCATAGGCGGTGACGGAGGCGAAGCCACTCTGCCCGCTGACGTAGAGGCCCGTGTAGCCGGCCTGGCTGGCCGTGCGGACGTTGGTGACCAGATGGGCGAGCGCGAAGGGCAGGGTCGCCCAGTACGCGAGCTCCGCTGCGGAGGCGAAGCGTTCTCCGAACTGCCGCCGGGCCTCCTCGCGCTCGGCCGATCGTGCCCGTCGGCGACGGCGGGCGAGGAGGGCGACGATCGCCCGGGGGTACAGGAGATACCCGGCGACGATGCCGAGCAGACCCAGGGACAGCGTGAGAATCAGGTGGTCCTCGACCTCCGCAGACCAGCCGAGGCCGTCATAGCCGAAATAGCCCATCATGATGGGCTTGCCCAGCAGGAAGAAGGCGTACGTCGCCAGCAGGGCCAGCAGCATGATGCGGTCGCGGATCCGAGCGGATGCGAAGCCGACCGCCACGATCCAGAGGCTCACCGGTATGGACCACGCCCGCATCTGCGGATCGATGAGCACGACCGCAGCGAGCACCAAGACCGCCACCGCGAGCGGGACGATCAAGAGTCCGGCACCGCCGGGGGTGGCGGGAGGTACAGGGTTCCGGACGCTCTTCACGGGTGCTCCTTCGTCGGCCGTGCCACGTCCGAGGCGACCTCGGCTGGCTGAACGCGGCGGTCGAACTGACGGGTGATGGCCAGGGTCATGACGAGCATGCACATCAGGGCCGCGGCCATGATCCACGCCATGACCTGCACCCGGGGGAGCAGCGGGAGCGTGCTGGTCGTCAGGAAGATCAACGGCGCGGCCGCGTACACCACGGCGAAACCGAACAGCCATCCCTGACGCTCCGTGGTGACGTACACGTTGGCCAGCGGCGAGGTGAAGGTGTTCATGAAGAGCCACGGCATCAATGCCTGGGCGATCAGGCCCGCCTGGCCCCACTGGTCTCCCAGGAGCACGGGGAACAGCCAGGGCGCCAGCCAGTAGAAGACCAGGAACACCGGGGTGGCGACGAAGCCCAGGCGGATGAGCAGTCGCTTCACAAGCGGCGTCAGCTCACCGGGACGGGCGCGGGCCATGAGCGGCAGGAACACCTGGGCGATGGCGCCGCGGATCAGGTAGACCGGCGCATTCGTCGCCTTGTTCGCCAAGGAGTACTGCCCGAGGCCGCCCAGGGCGATGTTGCCGATGAGGATGTTAATCCCGGCGTCCCGGACGGCGTCCACCAGGACGTTGGGTGCATTGAGCAACGGCATCTTCTTGTAGCGCACCGCCATCTCCCGGATCGCGGGGGCGTCCACCGGGAGCGAGGTGCGCAGCTCCGGAACCCGCCGGTTCAGGATGATGAGGGTCACGACCTGCCCGACGAGCATGCCGATCAGCAGCCCCTCGAATCCCCCCACCAGGGGTGCGCAGACCAGCTGAGCCGTCAGCATGAGCGCTGCCGCAAGCATCCGGTTCTGTGCGATGAGGCCGAACTGTTTCATCCGGATCAGCCAGCCCTGCGTGTTCATGATCTGCGCCATCGCGTAGACGATGAGCGCGGTCACGGTGAGCCAGATGCCGAACGACGGGTTCTCATAGTGCTCGCTGACCAGCCGATGGGCCAGCAGCAGGATGACGGCGAGGACGACGCAGGTCACCAGGATGATCCGGGAGGCCAGCCGGTGGACGGTGCGCGCGGCCGACTGGCTCTCGGGAAGGACGATGGCGATGTCATAGCGCAGCGCCGCGACCATCGTCCCGGCGAGCACGATCGACTGGGCGATCGCGAACAGTCCGAAGTCTGTGGGCGAATAGAGGCGCGCCAACGGGATCATGCCGACGATCGTGATCAGCTGGGCCATCGTCGTCCCGGACAGCACGGTGAGGACCTGGCGCAAGAGCCTGCCGTCGCCGACGGCCTTCCGCCGGGCACGCTGGAGTAAGGACGCCGCGGGACGCGGAGTTCCTTCCTGGTCTGGTCGAGGCGTTCGCAGTGGCCGGGGTCGACGAGTCACGACAGCATCTTCCCGACGAACTGCCGATAGTTCCGGTCGGAGTCGAAGTGCGTGCTCCACGTCTCCCGGGCAGCCGCCGACCGACGGGCGAAGGCATCGGGAGTCATCCGGGCGAACTCCTCGACTGCGTCCGCGATCTCCCGCGGCATCGGATTGGCTGAGATGAGCCGGCCGTTCACGCCGTCGGAGACGATCTCCCCGGTGCCGCCGACATCCGTGGCGATGGTGGGGAGCCCGCAGGAACTGCTCTCCATGATGGACACTGGCAGTCCCTCAGAGCTGCTGACATTGATGAACACGTCGTGCCGTCCGGAGCGGTAGGCCTCCAGGATCGCGTCGTTGCGGGTCCAGCCGTGGAAGGTGGCGGAGACGTGGCCCGGCAGGGTCGAGGCCATGGCGCGCACCCGGTCCATGTCCGGGCCATCCCCGTAGTGACTCCATTCGACCTGGACGGTGTCCGAGACCTCCCTCAGTGCCTCCACGAGGAGTTCGAGTCGCTTGACGGGTGCCACTTCGGAACAGGAGACGAGCCGGAGCACCTGAGACGAGGAACGCGGCGGGCGGACCCCATGGTCCTCGGTCCCGAGGTAGGACACCTTGATCTTCGCCACGAAATCCGGATGCCGCGCGCGGAGGTACTCGGCCCCGGCCTGTGACACGCTGTGCAGTTCGTCGAGAGCTCGCAGGTTGATCTCGCGGCCCGGCAGGTAATCCGTGGGCTGGCGCTCTTCGAAGAGATCGATGCCGTGGGCACGCCCGATCCGTCGGCTCGACGGGAACTTCGCTGCCAGTCTGCTCATCAGGTACGGCTGGTAGAGGAAGCGGTAGGCGTAGAAGACGGTTTCGTCGGAGGCGCTCGGTGTGATGTTGTCACGGATGAAGCGTCCGATCACGGACGCCTCGTGTTCGGCGCGGCTGAACTGGGACAGTGCCTGAACGGCTCGCGCCACGGTGAAGCGACGGTCTCTGAGGAGCTGGCGAAGCTCAGTCATGAAGGCGCGGGACACCAGAGCCCTGGGCGAGACAGCGGCGTAGAACAGGGGGGACTTGAACGGGACGGGGACGACCGTCACCTGCTCGAGCGGGAGGTCCCGCCGAAGATCCCTCTGATGTTTGCGGATCGACAGCGAGAAGATGTAGACCTCGTCGAAGGCGTCCAGGTAGTGGCATTCCCGCATCAGGTACGGTTCCTGCTTCCCGTAGGGGAAGGAGTTGGCGAAGAGCAACAGGCGGCGGGTCATCGGCGGCCTCCCGTATCGGGACCGGTGGGGGTCTCCCGCGCCGACGTGACCTGAGGAGTGGTCATCGCCTGAAGAATGTTCAGGGCCGAGTCCTCGAGGGTGTGACGGGGGGCGAAGTTGTACTCCCGACGCAGCAGTCCGGAGTCCAGCCCGAGGGTGCGGTCGTCACCGGCGGAGGGTTCCCAGTCGATGCGCGGCTCGTGCTCCGTGTGCGTCCGGACGACGTCCGCGACGGTCTCGGCGATGTCCCGAAGTGTCCGGGGGGCACCACTGCCGATGTTGAGGGCCGTAGAGCCCTCCGGGGGGCCGGCCAGGGCCACGGCGATCAACGCCCGAGCGGCGTCACGGACGTCCATGAAGTCGAACACCTGGTCCCCGCCCTGGATCGAAACCGGCTCATCGGCCAGAAACCGGGCGATGAAGCGATTGACGATGCGCACGTCGTACCCGGGGCCGATCAGGCTGGACATCCGCGCATTCACCAACACCTGCGGTGCCAGGACCAGCTCGGCGGCGAGCTCCATCGCGTACTTGCCGGTGGAATAGGGCGTGTCGCACTCGATCGGACTGCCCTCGTCGGCCGGCTCGGTGCGGGCCTGGGAGTAGACGCTCTGGGAGGAGACGTTCACGAAGCTGTGCAGGTCGACGGCGTGGGCCGACCGGAACAGCCGGGTCAGGTACTCCAGCCCGTCGGCCATCGCCCGGCCGCCACGGTTCCAGGGGAACGCACAGTTGATGACGACGTCGGCGTCGCGCAGGAAGCCCGCCTCGAGGAGCCGCGTCCGCGGGTGGACCTGCGGGAAGCGCCGCAACGGGGGGTAGGGGGCGCGCTCCAGCTGCGCTGCCAGCTCGCCGTCCGTCTGCGAGCTGACCGCGACGACGTCGTGATCCGTCTCCGTGAGCAGCTCGCGCACCACGCTGCTGCCGAGGAACCCACCGGCCCCGGTCACCACAAAGCGCATGTCTCTCCGTCCTTCGTCGTCTGCGGCCCGCTCACAGGACACATGCGTCCAAGTCCCGCGGCGGCATGTCCGGGTGGATCACCATGGATGCGCCGTCCGCGTCCCGGACGTCGATCAGCTCGTCGACCCGGCGCATCGTCTGACGCAGAGAGTCCAGGGAGTCCGCGACGCCGACGGTCCGCACCGCCACCTGCCGCAACTGGCCCCAGCCCTCCTCCGGCAACGTCTCACCGGCGTCGATAGCCGCCACGGTGGACAGGATGCCTGGCAGGGCGGCGACGTCGTCAAGGCCCATCACGGAGCCGACCGTCCCCGGACGGATCAATGTGGAGATGTTGAACCCGTACCCGTGATGTCGCGGCTCGGCTAGAGCCGCCAGATCGGGCTCGCCCATCGTGCCGGTGAGGGCGAAATGGATCAGCATGGACAGCGGGTTGTACCCGCACAGCTCCTCCACGACGCGGTACTCCTGGGTCGGCGTCACCCGATAGCCGATGTCATAGGTGTGGAACACACCCTCGTGGATCAGCCCCTGCATGAACATGATGCCGTTTCGCACCCCGGCAGAGCGCATCATCGCCTGGACGGACGGCGCCACGTCCGCCAGGTACGTCGGCAACAGCGAACTCGGCGAAGAGTACGCCACCGGCAAGCGGTACCGGTCCTGCGGGCCGAAGTCGTGCATATGCCGGTGCCACATCAGCGAGACCCGGCAGTCACCGTCCTGGAACACCCAGTAGACGGTCGCCTCCGGGCCGGGCAGGAACCGTTCGATGACAAGATCCTGTGTCCAGGAGTAATCCAGGGCCACGTCGAGGCCGCTCTGGAGTTCGGACTGCGATGCCACCACGCTGATCCCGCGGGAGCCGCTGCCGTCGGCAGGCTTGACGATCAGCGGGAACGCCTCCTTCGGAATCGTTCCCGAGGTGGCGTCCTCCACGGAGTACCCGGTGATGGTGGGCACCCCGAACTGCTCGAGCATGGCCTTGTAGCGCTTTTTGTCCGTGAACAGCCGGATCTGGTCCACGGTGGCGTAGCACGGCACCTGCGCCGCTGCGCAGATCTCCGCGTAGGTGGCCAGCCAACGGTCGGAGAAACCCGCAAGCACACCGTCGACACCCTCTCGGCGGATGAGCTCGACGACTGCGTCGACGTCGCTGGTGCTCACCTGGAAGTGCTGGTCTGCGGCGAGCTTGGCGGGAGACTGCTCCGGGGTGTTGTAGTCGGTCACGATCACGTGGACGCCGAGGCGATGCGCCTCGTCCACTATCTCGATGGACTTGCGGGAGCCATCCAGCAGCAGCAACTTTCTGCCGGCCAACGGCCTGGCGTCCAGATCCATGGTCACACCCCCTGCCGAGCGTCCGCGGAGTTCGACGTCAACAGGCCGTGGCGCTCGAGCACCGCGTTGAGGGCCCAGTCCGGCAGGGCGACGGTGGTGATCACCGTGCCATCGGCGTCGTATCCCATGAAGGAGCCGCGCGTGGAGGATCCGCGTGCCTTGTTCTGGCGCCGGTCCAGGGCGGTCTGCAGGACGCGCCAGATCATCCAGGCATCGGTCTTGAGCGAGACGTTCTCCACGTACCAGCAATCGTTCTCGAACTGGTCATTGTAGGTGACCGGGCCCTTCGGCGGACGTGGGGGAGGGCACTCCAGGCCCGGCTTGACCGCCATGCGCTGGCGGTGGCGTCGACTGAAGCGCTCCACGTACTCGGGCACCAGCGGGCGCGGGCCGATCAGAGACATGTCACCCTTGAAGATGTTCCAGAAGTTCAGGAGCTCGTCCAGAGAAGCCCGCCGGATCAGCCGCCCGGCCTTCGTCACGCGCAACTCGCCGAGCAAGGGCCTGCCCTGGTCGTCGTAGGCCTCTCGCATGGTGCGCAGCTTGACCATCCGGAACATCTTCCCGTGCTGACCGGGGCGCTCCTGTGTGAACAGCACCGGCCGGCCCAGGTCCTTGAGCGTCACCAGGCACAGCGCGCCGACCAGGGGCGAGCTCAGCAGCAAGGCCGCCCCGGAGACGGCGACGTCGAGGGCTCGCTTGCCGTGCCGGGTGTAGAACGAGTCCCGCGGCGTGGCCGGGGGGTGCAGCTCGTCGACCCGCGCGAGGTTCGCCCGCCGCAGTTCGTCCGCGACCTCCCAGCGCAACTTCTGGTTGAGCGCGGCGAAACGCTCCTGGTAGGGGGAATCAGGCGTCAGCACCGGTGCCTCCTTCGCTCGTGGCTGCGATCTCGACGAACTTGCCGGCGACGACGTCCGACCGGCAGCGCAGCCATGCGGGATCGAGCTCCTTGCCGAGCGTCCAGGCCACGTAACATTCCGGCACGCGAGCGCCGGCCATGTGCGAGAACGGGTAGCCGCCGCCGAATCGGGGGTTGATGTCGATCACATAGATGTCACCGGAGGCATCCACGAACACGTCCACGTCGATCGTTCCCGGGTGGGGGATCGCCTCAGCGATGCCTCGAGCGATGGACTCGAAGGGGGCCGCGTCGACGGAAACGGCGCGGTCTGTCTCGCCGCTGCGCATGGCGATTTTGCGTCGCGCCAGGACGCCGGCATAGCGGCCCTCCAAGTCACAGACCACATCAAGGCCGTACTCGACGCCGTCGATCCGCTCCTGGATCACGATCAGTTCCGCAGGCGGGACCTCGCCTTGCTGCAGTGCGGGCACCCCTTGGCGAGTTGTGACCTCGCCGGACGCCTCCTCGAGCGCCCCGACGAGTCCGGCCCGGTCGATGAACCGCAGCCCACGCGATGCGCTGCCATAACGGCCCTTGGTCACGAACGGCCCGGCCGCCTCCTCGGCTGAGGGGGGAGCGGTGCCCAGCCACGTCACCGGAGAGGGCACGCCGGCCTTGACGAGGGCCTGGCTGGTGGCGAACTTGTCCTCGACCAGGCGTTGGGTGTCGGCGTCGAGGCGTACGAGCGGTGCCCAGGCGCGGTCCTCGGGAAGGGTCGCCCAAGTCGAGATCTCGAAGTCATTGATCGAGACGGCCAGGTCGATGTCGTGCTCGACGAGGGTCTGGCGGAGCCATGACGCATAGCCGGGGTCCACCACCTTCGGCGCCGAGACGAAGCCGTCGGCAAACGGCCGTGACGGGGCGTTGGCGTCGACGTCCGCCGCGAGGACTGCGCCATCCACGCCGTTCGACTTCAGGGCGTCGCGGAACCAGCGCACCAGGTAGGGCCTTCTGCCCACGGAGGAGAGAAGGATCCTCATGCTCGGCTCTCCAGGAACGAGGTGATCGACTCCACGACACGACCGATGCTGGATTCGTCGAGCACAGAACCGCTGGGAAGCGACAGCCCGGTGGTGAACAGCCGCTCGCCGGTGCCGTCCGTGAACGCGCGGCGCCCAGCGAAGACCGGCTGGAGATGCATGGGCTTCCACAGCGGTCGGGCTTCGATGTCCTGCCCGGCTAGGTGGACGCGCAGATCCTCGGCGGTGAACCCTGCCGTGCCCGGGTCCACCAGGATGGAGGAGAGCCAGAAGTTGTCGCGCGTGGGACCGCCGTCGACGCCGGACGGCTCGCCGAACATCTCGACACCGGGCACCGCGGCGAACAGCTCGCGGTACCGGATCCGCAACGCTCGACGGCGCTCGATCATCTCCTCGAGCCGGTTCAGTTGCGCCCGGCCCAATGCGGCGAGGATGTTGGAGAGGCGATAGTTGTAACCGATGTCGGTGTGCTCGTAGTGGACGACCGGCTGGCGGGCCTGGGTCGCGAGGTAGCGGGTGCGTGCAGCCATCTCCTCGTCGTCGGTGAGCAGGGCGCCACCGCCCGAGGTGGTCATGATCTTGTTCCCGTTGAACGACACCGCAGCGGCCACCCCGTAGGCAGCCGACTGCTTCCCGTCTCGGGTCGCGCCGAGGGACTCAGCGGCGTCGGACAGCACGACGGCGCCGTGATCAGCGGCGATCCGCCCGATGGTGGCGTGATCGGCGGTCTTGCCGAGCAGGTCGACGGGGACCACCGCCTTGATCTCATGGCCCTCTCTGCGGAGGGTGGTCAGGGCCTGCTCGAGCAGGGCGGGGTTCATGTTGCCGGACTCGTCAGCGTCGACGAACACCGGCTCGGCACCGGTGTAGGTGATGGCGTTGGCCGTCGCAGCAAACGTCAGCGATGACGTCGGCACCAGATCGCCGGGACCAACCCCGAGGTTGAGCAGTCCCAGGTGGAGAGCCGCCGTCCCCGAGGACAGAACGACTGCGTGGGAGCGTCCGGTGTATTCCGCCAGCTCGGATTCGAGGGCGTCCACTTCGGGGCCCAGGGGCGCGATCCAGTTCGACCGGAAGGCTCGGACGAGGGCGTCCTCTTCGGCCTGCGTGACATCTGGGGACGAGAGGAAGATGCGGTCGGTCACGGGCGTGCTCCTGACTGGTCGAGTCCTGCGGTCTGGGCATCGTCGGCGGGTCCGACGGACGGCTCATCGTCGATCATGGCCAGGATCGACTCTCGATCTGAGGGCAGCTCTGCCACCACGGTCGGATCGAGGTCGGGGACCTGCACCTCGCTGATCATCGGATGCTGGCTGGTTGCCTTCGCCTCGGCATTGCTGAACAGCACCTCATGCATCTTCTCGCCAGGACGCAGGCCGGTGAAGTGGATGTCGATGTTCTGCCCGGACTCGGCAATCATCCGCTTGGCCACGTCCAGGATCTTCACGGGCTGGCCCATGTCCAGCACCAGGACCTCGCCGGGATTGCCGATCGCGCCGGCCTGGAGCACGAGCTCGCAGGCCTCGGGAATGGTCATGAAATAGCGGGTCACGTCCGGGTGGGTGACGGTGACCGGGCCGCCCTTTTCTATCTGATTCCGGAAGGAGATCAGCACCGATCCTCGGGAGCCGAGGACGTTGCCGAAGCGCACTGAGAGGTATGGCAGGTCATACGTGGTCGCGTACCAGGCGGTCAGGCGCTCGGCCAGGCGCTTGGTGGCGCCGAGCACACTGGTCGGCGCGGCGGCCTTGTCCGTGGAGACGTTCACGAAGCGCTGCACACCGACCGAGTGGGCGGCCTGCAGGACGTTGCGCGTGCCCAAGACATTGGTGCGCCACCCTTCCAAGGGGAATCGCTCGAGCATGGGCAGGTGCTTCAGCGCGGCGGCGTGGAAGACGACCTGTGGCCGGTGGTGCTCGAAGACGGCCTGCAACGCCTGCTCGTCACGGATGTCGCAGAGGATGATGTCGTCCGTGTCCAGGAGACCGTTGCCGTAGATGTCCAGCTGCACGCCGTGCAGGGCGGACTCGTCTCGATCCAGCAGGAGGAGTTTGGCCGGACCGAGACGGTGCAGCTGGACGGCCAGCTCTGAGCCGATGGAACCGCCGGCGCCGGTGACCAGCACGACCTTGCCCGAGACGTAATCCGAGATAGCGGAGATGTCCGTGGAGATGGGCCGTCGGCCCAACAGGTCAGTCACGCTCAGATGGCGCAGGGACCCGAGGGTTACCTTCCCGCCGACCATCTCGCGCAGCGGCGGCACGACGACGAGGTCTAGCCCTTCCTCGGTGCACATGCGGCTGACCCACTCGACGTGGTCGGCGTCGGCGTTGGAGATTGCGTAGATCACAGCCTCGGCGCCCAGCTCAGCGGCGACCCCGGCCAGATCCTTGCCCCTGCCGCGCACCCCAAGGCCGTGGATCCGCAGCCGGGACTTGCCCTTGTCGTCATCCAGGAACCCCACGATGCGGTAGGGAGGCTCTTCAGCTTGGCGCATCAACTGTGAGACCTGATGACCGGCGTTGCCGGCGCCGTAGACGATCGCAGGCACGGAAGCCTCCGTCGCAGCTCGAGGCCGGCCCGCCGCCACATTGCGCGCGAGGAAACGGCCGGCCAGCATGATCACCAGGGCCAACGGCGGCATGGTCAACGCCACGCCGCGGGGGAAGGCGGGGGCCACCATGCTCAGGGCGAGGCCGATGGTCAGTGCGATGACGCAGACGATCACAGCCGTCCACCCGGCGTCCGAGAAGCTGCCCACTCGGTGGCGTCCGAGGTAGACCTGGGTGACCAGGCCCGCGGCACACTGGAGCACCACCGCGATGAGGGTGAACGCGATCACCCAGTTCCACTGCATGGGTGACAGTCCGAAGTCGTAGCGGACCACCAGGAAGGCCAGCAGCGCCAGGATCCACGACATGCCGTCCCAGATGATCAGCAACGCGTGTCGCGCTAGGGGTGGAAGCTGCGGGCGCGTTGGTGCCGGGGCACTCACATTCATCATGCACATGCTTTCGTCGTGGGGCATGGAGCGTGCACATCATAAGGCCTGTTTGCAGGGGCAGTAGCTCGAGTACATCAGCAGGAGTCGGTCTTCGGACGGTGGCGGGCCGGTCACACCATCCCTTCCTTGACCATGCGGCCACGAAGCTGCGGACTCCGCATCACTGCTGGGAGGCTCAGCCGAAGATCGAGGCATAAGTCAAGCCCGTCGTGCCTCCTGGAGGCGGGTCGTCCCGCTGGGAGCCACTGCGGGCTCCGCCCGACCGCGCCCCGCGAGAGGCCGCCGGTTTGCCCATGGTCGCTCGGCCGAACCTGGGCTGCGGCGTCCCTCGGATGCACCGGATCAGCCACGACCTCCCCAGCGGCGCGCAGACAGGAGCCGCCCGGCAGGTCAGCCCTTGCCGTCGGACCGGGGGCTCCGTAGACAGGGCCCATGACCGACCATGAACACCCCCGCCCCGAGTCCATCTCCGCCGCCGTGGACGAGCAGATGCTGGAGGACTTCCTCAATCAGCACCTGCTCGGCTCCCGCTCCGGTGTGAAGGCGTTCCGCGCCGCCGAGCAGACCTGGGCCGGCACCCCGCAGGAGGCCGCGCTGCGCCGCCTCGGCGACGCCGTCCAGGACGACCAGGACCGCCTCGAGGCGCTCATCGGCGAACTGGGTCTCCGCACCCCGCTGGTGGACCGGGCCGCCGGCGCGGCGGCCGAGGTCGGCGGACGTCTCAACCCCGTGAACGCGCTGCGCACGCGCGGCTCCGGCTGGACGCAGATCGAACTGGACCTGCTGCAGGGCACGCTCCAGGCCAAGTCCGCGATGTGGCACGTCCTCGAACAGCTCGCGCCGCACCTGCCGGCGGTCGACGCCGCCGAGATGCACGCCCTGCGCCAGAGGACCGGCGACCAGCAGCGCGAGGTCCAGCGCATCACCTCCGCCACCCTCGAGGGCCGGTTCCTGGCCGGCTGAGGCCCGGGCTATTCCTCGCCCGTCTGATGCTCCCCGGACCGACCGCCGTGCACCTCGGCGGGCAGCTCGTCCACCGGGGCGACGACGACGTCCTGCAGCTTCCAGTCCAGGGCGGCGATCGCGTCCCGCAGCGCGCAGCAGCGGCCCACCGTCACGTCCGCCCCCTCGTGCGGCACCACGAACATCTCGACGTGGAACACGTGGCCCTCGTCCCGGACGCGGGCGCCCGCATGGCGCACCCACGGCTCCGCCCAGGCGACCCGCTCGGCACGGTCGATGAGCGGGTGCGGCCGGGCGCCGTCGATCGTGGCGGCGCGGCGATCCGCCAGGTTCGTGACGGCCTCCTTGAGGTTCTTCCAGCCGTCCAGCACGATGCTCACGCCCACGAAGATCGCCGCAGCGGAGTCCGCCCACCACCAGCCCAGGCCGATGCCGGCCACGCCGACGATGGTCGCCACGCCCGTCTGCCAGTCCGCCTTGTTCATGTCCGCGTCCGCGTACAGCACGCGGTCGTGGAGCTGCTCGGCCAGCGTGAGCTTCTTGTGGCCGAGGATCATGGGCCCGGGCACGGACAGGGCCATCACGGCCATCATGAACCAGCCCTGCCACACGGTGTGCCCGAACAGGTCGAACGTGCCGATGGGCGGGTGCTCCGCCGTCACCAGGCCCAGGAGGGAGTCGCCGACGAGGACCACGCCCATCACGGACAGGGCGACGGCGGCCACGAGGTGCCCCACCCCGACGGACCGGTGAGAGCCGTAGGGCCGGGCCCGCGTCGGGGCCATGCGGGCCACGCGCAGGGCGACGAGGAACGCGATCGGCGGGATCAGGGAGAGCAGGTCCTCGATCCACGCGGCCCGCATGGCCTGCGAGGAGCCCATCACGATCGCCACGAGGACGATCGTGACCACGATCACCCCCAGCGTCGCCCATTCGAGCCGCTTGGCCTGCTGGACCACGCGCTCGATCTCCGGGGGCAGCTCCGTGGCGCCGAACCGGCGCCCGCTCGGCCCCGTCTCCCGGGTGTCCTGCCGCGTCATCGGGCCTCCTCCGCTGCGCGCTGGTCGAAGTACGCCTCGAGGGCCGTGAGCATCTGATTCTCACCCAGGGGCACGGCCATCACGAGCTTCACCGGCTCGCCGTCCGGACCCTGCGCCTCGGCGTAGTCGCGGGTGATGCTCGCGTGCGACGTCCACGGGGACGCCGACGTCAGGCCGCCGGCCACCAGGTCCACGTCGCCCTTCTCCAGCGCGGTCATGAGCGCCTCCTCCCCGGCCACGGTCCACTCGACGCGTGCGTCGTGCGCCGCCGCGAACCCGCGGATCAGGTCGGGCTCGGGGCCGACGGGCTCGGCGCCCGAGGCGTCCACGTGGGGCGGGTGGTGCACGACGCCGGCGCGCAGCACCCCGCCCGTGACGCGGTCCAGGGTGCCGTCCGGGTCGGCGGGGTAGCCGGAGGAGGTGCAGGCGGTGAACCCGAGGGCGGCGCCCCCGAGCAGGCCCGTCAGGGCGGCCCGGCGGGTGAAGGTCATCGCCCTCATTCCGTGGGCGAGTGCGAGCGGTGCCCGGCGTTGCCCAGACCTTCGGCACCGTCGAGATGGTCGAGCACGAGGCGGACCGCCTCCCGGGCGTCGGTGGTCTCGGACCAACCGGTCGCGGCGCGCAGGGCCGTGGTGTCCATGATGGGCACCGCTGCGGCCATGTCCACCCACCCCGGGTCGGTGGGCTGCAGCCGTGCCCGGTAGCTCAGCGCCGCGGCCGCGCGGAACAGGCCCACGGGCAGCTCCAGGATGCGGCGCGCCCCGAGGACGGTGCCCATGGTGTGCGCGTCCAGCACGGGGTCGGCGGCCACATTGAAGGCGCCGCCCGCCCGGTGGGCGATCACGTGCCAGTACGCGTCCGCCACGTCCTGGGCCGTGAGCGCCTGGAATCGCAGGCCCCGCGGGAACGGGAGCACCGGAGTGCGCAGGCGGGCGACCAGACGGGCGGGGACGAGGTCTCCCAGGAAGTAGTCCTTGATCTCGGGCCCGGCGGCGGACTGGAAGATCAGCCCGGGGCGCAGCCGGGTCACGAGCAGCTCGGGGTGCTCGGCCTGCACGCGGTCGAGGATCGATTCGACCTCGGCCTTCTGCGCGGCGTAGTGCGAGGTGGGGACCCCGGTGGTGGGATGGGACTCGGGCACGGCGCGGCCCTTCGGCCCGGGCCCGTACGCGCCCACCGAGGACGCGTAGACCAGGTGGGGCACGCCCGCCTCGGCCACGGCCCGGAACACCCGCTCGTTGCCGGCCACGTTGACGGCGCGCAGGTGGTCGCGGTCGCGGTTGGGGCGGATCACCCACACCAGGTCGACGACGGCGTCGGCGCCGGCCACGATCTCGCGCAGCCGCCCCGCCGCCGTGGGCTCCGCCACGTCCAGGCGGTGCCACTCGACGCCGTCGTAGGGCGCCCCGGACCGGTCCGGGCCGCGCCGGCTCACGCCCACGATCGAGCTCACCTCGGCCGCGGCCTGGAGACGGTGCAGGACAGCGGTGCCGACGTTGCCCGTCGCGCCCAGGACGACGATCCTCACGGCTTCAGGACCACCTTGATGCAGCCGTCCTCCTTCTTCTGGAACGTCTCATAGAGGGCGGGCGCGTCCTCGAGCGGGGCGGTGTGCGTGGCCAGGTCGAGCACGCCGAGGGGATCGGACGGGTCGTCGAGCAGGGGCAGCAGGTCGTCCACCCAGCGACGGACGTTGCACTGGCCCATCGTCAGGGTGACCTGCTTGTCGAACAGGGTGAGCATCGGCATCGGGTCCTTCATGCCGCCGTAGACCCCGGAGAGCGACACCGTGCCGCCGCGCCGGACCGCGTCGATCGCGGTGTGGAGGGCGCTCAGGCGGTCGACGCCGGCGGTCTTCATGGCCGCCCGGCCGAGCGCGTCGGGCAGCAGGCCCACGGCGGTGTGGGCCGCATGCCCCGCCGGGGAGGCGTGCGCCTCCAT
>NZ_KV824987.1:0-647 GCF_001816085.1 Micrococcus sp. HMSC31B01 | reverse complement strand
ATGGGCAGCTTTTCATGGCCGCTTACACACAGCGACGCGGGGTCTCAATTCACCTCCATTCGCTACGGCGAACGCCTCGCCGAGATCGGAGCGACACCGTCGATCGGGACCGTCGGGGACAGCTATGACAACGCCCTGGCCGAGACCGTGAACGGCTATTACAAGGCCGAGCACGTCCGCGGACCCGCACGGCCAGGTCCCTGGCGGACGGTCGAGGACCTCGAGCTCGCGACCCTCGGGTGGGTGTCCTGGCACAACACGCAACGCCTCCACGGCTACCTCGGCGACGTCCCACCCGCCGAGTTCGAGGACACGTTCTATGCTGTCGAAGCCGGCCGCGAACAGCTGGTCGGAATCAAATAGCGCGAGTCTCCATCAGACCCAGGGGGCTTCAGGGCCAACGCTCTGGTCACCGACGAGATCGATTTTGGATCGAGCCGCTCGGCCACTGAGGAAGTTCTGAATTCCCGGGGATATAAGTCGAGCCGAACGCCGAACCGTAGGGTCTGTCTCGATCAGTTTGTGCTAAGGAATATGTCAGGCACGGAAAGAGGCCCAGGCGCTCCCCTCGAGGGAGTACCTGGGCCTCATTCCATTTTCCCTCGTCAGATGCGGACTCTGACCCGTGGGAACGTGGTCGGGCTAGC
>NZ_KV824986.1:0-10607 GCF_001816085.1 Micrococcus sp. HMSC31B01 | reverse complement strand
GGCGGGCCCCAGCGGGGGCCCGCCGCATCTGCGTGGTGGTCAGGAGCGGTCGGCCAGGATCAGCTGCGCAGCCTTCTCACCGATCATGAAGCACGTGATGTTGGGGTTCACGGTCACGTGCTCGGGCATCACGGAGTCGTCGGCGACGCGCAGCCCCGTCACGCCCTTGACGCGCAGGCGGGCGTCGAGCGGGCTCATGGCGTCGGCGTCGGCGTCGGCGCCCATGCGCACCGAGCCCACCGGGTGATACACGGTGTTGTGGGTGCGGCGCACGTCGTCGGCGATCTGCTCATCCGTCTGCGCCTGCTCGCCCGGGGCGAGCTCCCGGCCGACCCACTCCGCCATGGCCGGCTGGGAGACGATCTCCCGGGCCAGTCGGATGCCGGCCACCGCGACGGCCATGTCATGGCCCTCCGGGTCGGTGAAGTAGCGCGGGTCCACGGCCGGCTTGTCCCGGTAGTCGTTGGAGCGCAGGCGCACGGTGCCGCGGGACTTGGCGAGGGGTGGACCCGGTGGCCCCGCGGTCTCGGCTGTCGTCCTCTGGTCTCGGCTGTCGTCCTCTGGTCGGCAGACACAGGTGTGCTTCCTCTCGTCGGGGTCTGGGCGGCCCGCCCACCCTACGGATCGGTCATCTGGGCGGGGATGCGTGCTGGGCGGTGCGGGTCTCTGGGTTCCGTGGGCGCGTGGGGGCGGGGGCTGGGGCTGCCGGGCCCCGTGGCCGCCGGGCCTCTGGGTTCCGTGGGCAGGAGAGCGAAGGTTTCTGCCCCCGAAAGCGAAAACCCTGCCGGTTCTGCCCCGGGAACAGGGGAGAGCGCGCTTTCTGCCCACGGACCGGGCGGGGCTGCCGGTTCTGCCCACGGAACGGGGCCGGTGCGGGACGCCTCCGCCGCGGTGGGCCCGCCGGTAGACTGCCGGACTGTGGCTTTGACTATCGGATTCGTGGGACTGCCCAACGTGGGCAAGTCGACCCTGTTCAACGCGCTGACGCGCCAGACCGTGCTCGCGGCGAACTACCCGTTCGCGACGATCGAGCCGAACGTGGGCGTGGTGAACCTGCCGGACGAGCGGCTGCCCCAGCTGGCCGAGATCTTCGGCTCCGAGCGCATCCTGCCGGCCACGGTGTCCTTCGTGGACATCGCCGGCATCGTGAAGGGCGCCTCCGAGGGGGAGGGCCTGGGCAATCAGTTCCTGGCGAACATCCGTGAGGCCCACGCGATCGCCCAGGTGGTGCGCGCGTTCGACGACGGCGACGTCGTCCACGTGGACGGCAAGGTGGACCCGGCCTCGGACATGGAGACCATCAACACCGAGCTGATCATCGCGGACATGCAGACCGTGGAGAAGGCGATCCCGCGCGTCGAGAAGGAGGTCAAGGGCAAGAAGAAGGAGCCCGCCGACCTCGAGGCGCTCCAGGCCGCGCTCGCGGTGCTGGAGCGGGGCGAGACGATCTTCGCCGCGAAGGACAAGGACAAGCTGGACATGGACCGGCTGCGGGAGCTGAGCCTGCTCACCGCCAAGCCGTTCATCTACGTGTTCAACTCGGACGAAGGTGTGCTGGGGGACGAGGCCAAGCAGCAGGAGCTGCGCGATCTGGTGGCCCCCGCCGACGCCGTGTTCCTGGACGCCAAGCTCGAGTCCGACCTCGTGGAGCTCTCCGAGGAGGAGGCCGCCGAGATGCTGGAGATGGCCGGGCAGGACGAGTCCGGGCTGGACCAGCTGGCCCGCGTCGGCTTCTCCACCCTGGGCCTTCAGACCTACCTGACGGCGGGGCCGAAGGAGACGCGAGCGTGGACCATCCCGGTCGGCGCGACCGCACCGGAGGCCGCCGGCGTGATCCACACCGACTTCCAGCGCGGCTTCATCAAGGCGGAGATCGTGAGTTTCGAAGACCTGATCGCTGCTGGCTCCATGGCCGACGCCAAGGCCGCCGGCAAGGTGCGCATGGAGGGCAAGGACTACGTGATGAAGGACGGGGACGTCGTCGAGTTCCGAACTGGGCTAACGTCTGGAGGTAAAAAGTGACAAAATCACGCAACCTGCACGCCAGGGTCCGCGACTTCATCGACGGAGAGGTCAGCCACATATGGGCGTGTGAGCTGGGGGCTCCTCGATGATCAAATCTGCCAACCAGTATCCGGTGCACACGCTGTTCAGTCACGAAGGCAACGTGCTGTACCGGATCCCGCCCTACCAGCGCGAGTACTCCTGGTATAAGTCCCACTGGGAAGACCTGTTCGAAGATCTCATCGAGGCCGAGGGCGCGCACTTCCTGGGCACCATCATCACGCTCGACCAGACCACGGACACGCTCGAGGGCAACATCCTGCAGGTCATCGATGGGCAGCAGCGACTGACGACGCTCACCTTGTTGTTGGCCGCCGTCTATTCGGTACTCAAGGAGCACTTCGACGATCTCGACGAGGACACACGAACGGACGTCATCAACCTCGGTCGGCAGTTGGTGCGGAAAGCAGACCAGCAGCCGAGGGTGACACCGCAGAAACAGGGCCACAACCTCTCCGACTTCCGCAAGGTGCTCGAGGAAGCCGGCTTGCCGGTGGAGGGAGAATGGAAGCCGTACTTCCCCAGCCGCAGGATTGCCAAGTGCTACCGCTACTTCCGCTCCGCGATCCAGAGGCTCGCCGAGACTGAGGAGATCACACAGCCGGAAGCGGCCCTGCGGGTGCATGAGGCGGCCCTGCAGGCGGTGATCGTGAAGATTGAGGTGGCCAACCACGCCGACGCGTTCGTGCTGTTCGAGTCCCTGAACAACCGCGGGATGCCCCTCTCACCGGTGGACCTGATCAAGAACCACCTTCTCGCCGAGTCGGAGAAGAAGCAGATCATGGACGTCGACGAGGCGTTCAAGCACTGGAACGACATGCTGACCAGCCTCGGTGACAGCTACTCCACCCAGGAGCGCTTCCTCCGCCACTACTACAACGCGTTCAAATCAGAGCTGCCCGAAGTCTCAAACGCCTCGGTCGCCACGAAGTCCAACTTGATCAGGGTCTACGAGAAAATCCTCGAGCAGGGCCTCAAACGCGTCGTCGATTCGCTGGTGACGGCGAGCAAGATCTACGGGCGAATCAACTGCGTCGTTGAACTCGATCAGCCGACAACCCTTGACCGGTCGTTCCAGCGCCTGATGCGCGCTCAGGGCGCGCCGTCCTACGTGCTCCTCATGTGGCTGATATCGAAGCAGTCCGATCTGGTTCTGACAGATGCACACATCGAGACCGTCGTAGACCGCCTCACGAGCTTCTTTGTCCGACGCAACCTCACGGGATACCCGCAGACGTACGCACTGGCGAAACTGTTTATGACGACCATCGACGCTGTGGGTGATGCCCGAGGCGGCGATGTGGTGGAGATCGTCGAGGAGAAGCTGAGCGCGGCCTCAGTGTCCGACGAGGAGTTCCGCACCCGCCTCCTAGGGCGAATCTACGAGGAGAACAGCGACGTCGCCCGGTTCGTCCTCGCGACGCTGGCCGAGGACGCCATGACCAAGGAGACGCGTGTCGACCTGTGGCGTCAGGAAAAGAACCGTTTCGTCTGGACGATCGAGCACATCCTCCCGCAGGGCGAGAACCTTCCGGCTGAGTGGCAGGAGATGCTCGGGGGCGAGGAGGTCGCTGCCCAGGTTCAGGAGGAGCACAAGCATAGGCTCGGCAACCTCACCATTACCGCGTATAACAGCAACCTCGGCAACAAGTCGTTCCCTGAGAAGCGCGACCGCCAAGACGCAAAGGGCAGGCACATCGGCTATCGAAACGGACTGTCACTGAACGCTGACCTGGCCACGAGGGAGTCTTGGACCCCTGACGACATCGAGAACCGCACCGAAGAACTGGCAGCGAGGGTGATAGAACGCTTCCCGCTGGCCATTCTCAAACAAGGTATTGATGGTGATGTGGTGGAGTTCCGTAGCGGATTAACATCTGGGGGCAAGAAGTGAAGACAGTCGATCTCGCCAAGGTTCGAGCCACTCTATGGGCGGCTGCCGACGAACTACGGGCCAACTCTAAGCTCACCCCGGTCCAGTATCGCGACCCCGCCCTGGGACTCGTCTTCCTCGCGTACGCGGAGAGCCGCTTTGAGGCTGTGCGAGGGGAGATCGAGGCGAAGGCCAGTGCCCGGAACCCAACGACGGTCGCCGACTACAAGGCAAGGTCGGTGCTCTATGTCCCCGACGAGTCGCGGCTGTCCAGCTTGGTAGATCTGCCCGAGGGTGAAGATGTCGGCAAGGCCACCGACGATGCGATCAATGCCATCGAGGCAGCCAACCCGGAGCTGAAGGACATCCTGCCGCGCGGGTACCGGAAGCTCGAGCGCTCGACCTTGATCGAGCTGCTTCGACTCTTCGCGCCGTTGCCCACCCAGCTCTCGGGTGACGCCTTCGGATTCATCTACGAGGACTTCCTGTCCAACTTCGCCGCGCAGGAGGGCAGGGGAGGCGGCGAGTACTTCACCCCGTACTCCATCGTCCGGCTCATCGTGGAGATCTTGCAGCCCTTCCAGGGGCGCGTGTTCGACCCTGCCTGCGGGTCGGGCGGCATGTTTGTCCAGTGTGCGAAGTTCGTCGAGCGCCACAACGAGTCGGCCAGCCGTCAACTCTCGATTCTCGGTGTTGAAAAGACCGACGACACCGTCCCGCTGGCCAAGATGAACCTGGCATTGCACGGGTTGTCCGGGGACATCCGGCAGGCCAACAGCTACTACGAGGACCCGCACAGCGCCGTGGGTGCTTTCGACTACGTGATGGCCAACCCGCCCTTCAACGTAGACAAGATCAAGAAGGACCAGCTCGCCGGTGACAGGCGGTTCCCGTTCGGCCTGCCCAAGGCTGACAATGGCAACTTCCTCTGGATCCAGCAGTTCTACGCCGCGCTCTCCCCGACCGGCCGTGCCGGCTTCGTCATGGCGAACTCCGCAGGCGACGCGGGCCACTCTGAGAAGGAGATCCGCAAGCAACTGATCGAGTCCGGCACCGTGGACGTGATGGTCGCGATTAGTTCCAACTTCTTCTATACCGTTACCCTGCCGGTGACATTGTGGTTCCTTGACAAGGCCAAGGTCGGCACCCCGCGCGAGGACACGGTGTTGTTCATCGACGCCCGGCACATCTTTCGCCAGATCGACCGAGCGCACCGGGACTTCACCGCAGAGCAGATCGAGTTCATCGCCAACATCGTCCGTCTCTATCGTGGCGAGGACGTACAGACAGTCGATGGCAGCGCCGACCTCGTTGCCGAGAACTTCCCCGACGGGAGGTACGTCGACGTCGGTGGCCTGTGCAAGGTCGCCACTCGAGCTGAGGTCGAAGCCCAAGGTTGGAGCCTTAACCCGGGCCGCTATACCGGCACTGCCGCCGTCGACGAGAGCGATGTCGATTTCATGGGCGATCTCGCTGCGTTGCACGAGGAGTTCACCACGCTAAGTGACGAGGCCGACGTGCTGCGAACCAAAGTCGACGCGGCAGTTCAAGGGATCCTCGAAGTATGAGCGAGTGGCGTGAGGTAGCAGTCGAGGCACTGTGTTCTCGAGTGACCAGTGGCGGGACTCCCAGTCGCAAGCGAGCCGACTACTATACCGATGAAGGTATTCCCTGGGTCAAGTCGCAGGAGTTGATTGGGGCACGGATCGCTACGACCGAGGAGCACATCTCTGAGGCCGGACTCGAGAGATCCTCCGCAAAACTGCTTCCACCCGACACCGTACTGTTGGCCATGTACGGGGCAAACGTGGGCCAGCTGGGCTGGCTGGGCATCGAAGCGACCGTCAATCAGGCTATCTGCGCGATGGTCACCGACCCCAGAGAGGCGGACGCTCGCTTCCTCTACTACGCGCTTGCGGGTGCCCGCGAGCGCCTCGTCGGGAACGCGCATGGTGCCGCTCAGCAGAATCTGAGTCAGCAACTGATCAAACCCTTCAAGCTGGCCGTCCCTGCCCTGGCGACTCAGCGACGCATCGGAGCGATCCTTCGTTCCATCGACGAATTGATCGAGAACAACCGGCGGCGGATCGAGGTGCTGGAGAAGATGGCGCGGGCCATCTACCGCGAGTGGTTCGTGAAGTTCCGTTACCCCGGCCACGAGGATGTGCCCATGGTCGACTCCGCCCTCGGTCTGATACCCGATGGATGGGAGGTCCAACCCCTTGCCGCCATCGCCACAGTTAATGGCTCTTCTCGTAAACCAGGTGGTGACGAGGTATTCCGATACCTCGATATCTCGGCTCTCTCGGAGCGCCACATCGGCGAGCTGGAGGCTATTGGCGGCTCGAGTGCACCCGGCAGGGCTCGTCGAGTTGTGAGCCCTGGCGACACTGTATGGGCAACCGTGCGGCCCAACCGTAGAGCGCACGCTCTGCTCGTTGCTCCCGATAGCGACTGGATCGCATCGACTGGGTTGGCGGTGCTGACCCCATCGACGGTCTCACCGGATTTCCTCTTCGAGACAACATCGGCGACAGCGTTCTCAGACTGGCTCGTAGGGCGTGCAACCGGGTCGGCGTATCCCGCGGTTCGAGCGAAGGACTTTGAGGAAGCTCCGATTGTCGTCCCCGATGTCGCCGTCGACGCGGCGTTTGCTGACAAGGTGTCTCCAATGCACGATCTGAGCTGGAGGCTGCGCAATAAGTGCTCCCGTCTCGCCGCGCTCCGAGATCTCCTACTGCCGAAGCTGGTCACAGGACAGATCGATATCTCGACGCTAGACCTTGATGCGTTGGTCGCGAGGCAGGTGGCGCAATGACTCCCACGGGCCCGGAGTACTGGTACGTCGAGAAGCCGAGCATCGAGCTTCTGGCGGAGCTCGGCTGGACTCCAGTCGACGCCTTCCAGGAGATCTTGGGACCCGAGGGCAGCCTGGGGCGCGACTCCCAACGTGATGTCGTGCTCGTTCACCGGCTGCGGCTTGCTATGCGCAAGATCAACTCTGAATACGTGCCCGATATCGCTATCAACGAGGCGATCGAGGTGCTGACGAAGGACCGCACAGCCATGGACCGGGTCCGCGCCAATCGGGAAGTCCATGACCTGCTGCGTGACGGCTATCTGGCGGAGTGGACTGACGACCAGGGCACGAAGCAGATTGAGACCTTACGGTTCCTCGACTTCAAGGATTCATCGAACAACGACTTGCTGGCGGTGCAGCAGATGTGGGTCAAGGGCAACCTGCACAGCCGGCGGCTGGATCTGGCGCTGTTCGTCAACGGGGTACCGCTAGTGCTGATGGAGTTCAAGGAGCCCAACGAGTCGGTCAAGGCGGCCTACGACAACAACTTGACCGACTACCGCGACACCATCCCGCAGCTATTCATCCCTAACTGCTTCGTGTTGCTGTCCAATGGAAGCCAGGCGAAGGTCGGGTCAACTTACGCGCCGTGGGAGTTCTTCAACGACTGGAAGGTCATCGACGCCCACGGCACCCGCGGTGCGGTCGCCTTGGAGACTGCGCTTCGAGGTACCTGTGACCCGTCCGTTCTGCTAGACCTACTAGAGAACTTCGTCGCGTACATGGAGCGGCCCGGTGGCCTGATCAAGGTTCTCGCGCGATCCCACCAGTTCCTCGGAGTCAACGCCGCGATCGAGAACCTGCACCGGGCGCGTGCTGAGCAGGACAAGCGCCTGGGAGTCTTCTGGCATACCCAGGGCTCGGGCAAGTCGCTGTCGATGCTGTGGTTCACGCAGAAGGTGCTGCGCCAAGTACCGGGCAATTGGACATTCGTCATGGTCACCGACCGCACGGAACTGGATACTCAGCTGCATGGTGAGTTCGCCGACGCCGGAGCTATCTCGCCAGAGGCCCGGGTGCACGCGCAGTCCGTCGCCCACCTGCGTGAATTGCTTGCAGCCGACCACCGTTACGTATTCACACTCATCCAGAAGTTCCAGCCGTCCAAGGCACTGGGGGAGCGGCAGATGCCGGTGCTCTCGACCCGCTCCGACGTTATCGTGATCACCGATGAAGCGCACCGCAGTCAGTACGACACTCTCGCGCTGAACATGCGCACGGCGCTGCCGAACGCGTCGATGATGGGCTTCACCGGCACCCCGCTGATCGCCGGTGAGGAGCAGGCCACGCGCGAGCAGTTCGGTGACTACGTCAGCGTCTACAACTTCCGCGACGCGATCGAGGACGGCGCGACGGTCCCGTTGTACTACGAGAACCGCATTCCCGAGCTGCAGCTGGTCAACGAGAATTTCTCCGAGGAACTCAACGAACTCCTCGAGGAGGCCGAGCTCGACGAGGACGCCGAGGGCCAGCTCGCTCGGGCGTTCGGTACGCAATACACGCTGCTGACACGTCCTGAGCGCCTGAAGACGGTCGCCAAGGACCTCGTGACCCACTTCGTCGGCCGGGGCTTCACCGGCAAGGCGATGTACGTCGGGCTTGACAAGGCCGCAGCCGTGCGGATGTACAACCTCGTCCGCGAAGCCTGGACCGAGCATCTGGCTGACCTGAAGGCGGAGCATGACGCGTTGCCAGAGCTCGAGCGTCCGTGGCTGGCATCGCGGATCGAGCTCATGGAGACCACCGACATGGCGGTCGTGGTCTCGCAGAGCCAGAACGAGCTGAAGATGCTTGACGAACAGGGCCTCGACATCCGACCGCACCGCGAGCGGATGATCCGCGAGGACCTGGCCGAGAAGTTTAAGGACGCCCAGGACCCGCTGCGGCTCGTGTTCGTCTGCGCGATGTGGATGACCGGCTTCGACGCGCCCAGTGTCTCGACGGTCTACCTCGACCGGCCGATGCGTAATCATACGTTGATGCAGACGATCGCCAGGGCCAACCGGGTCTTCCCGGAGAAGGACAACGGGTTGATCGTCGACTACGTCGGTGTCTTCCGGAACCTGGAGAAGGCGTTGGCGATCTACGGGGCCGCGAACGCCGGCGACTCACCGATCGAAATTATCGACGCCCTCGCCGCCGAGCTGGACGCTGCCGTGGCCGACCTGTTCGCCTTCTGCACCGGCGTCGGAGTCGACCTTGCTGCGATGCGCGACGCCGAAGGATTCGACCACGTCGCCAAGCGCGACGCAGCTGTCGAGGCGCTGCTCGTCGACGAGGGCACACGCACCGACTTCCAGCAGAAGGCACGCCAGGTGCGGAAGCTCTTCAAGGCCCTCCTGCCCGACCCCAAGGCTGCTGCGCAGCAACGCAACGTCGCAGCGATCAGGGTGCTCGCCGAGCGCATCGCGGAGGTCACACGGCCGGCCGAGGCGGACCTCGGTTCGGTCATGGATGCGGTGGACGCACTGCTCGACCGCTCCGTAGGTGCCGAGGAATATGTCATCCGAGCCGCTGCCGAGGGGACCAAACCCGATCCGCTCATTGACCTGTCACAGATCGACTTCGAAGGTCTGTCGGCGAAGCTCGCCGGACGGGAACGAGCCGAGACCGACCGACTGGCGCAGCTGTTGCGCCAGCAGGCCATCGCATCGGCGACGCGGAACCCGACCCGATACGAACTTGTGGAGCGGATCGAACAGCTCATCAATGATTACAACGCGGGCAGTGTGAACATCGACGAGTACCTCCGCCGCCTCATCGAGCTGTCGAAGACTCTGACCCATGAGGAGGAGCGATCCGCTCGCGAGGATCTGACAGAGGAGGAGCTGGCGATCTTCGACCTGCTCACCCAACCCAATCCCGTCCTGACTGACGAGGAGCGTGAGACCGTCAAGGCCAGCGCCCAGAAGCTTCTCGTGCACCTCCACGAGAAGCTCGTCCAGGACTGGCGTCGCAAGGTCGACGTGATGAATGACGTCGATAGCACGATCCGACGAGTCCTAGACCAAGAGCTGCCCGAGACTCCCTACACGCTCGACATCTTCTCCTCGAAGGTGCGGCTTGTCTTTGATCATGTCCTCACCGCCTACGGCGACGACGGAGAGAGCGCATACACCCCGCGGATCGACTTCCAGTGGCCCGCGCAGTCGGTGGAGTACGACGGCCCAGACGGGCCTCTTGATGTGGACAAGATCGCCGACGACGTCGTCGCCCGCATCCACGACGACCCGATCTTCGCCGCCCACGTTGCTGCACAGTTGGGTGCTACTGACTCAGCGACTTGAAGTGCGCAAGGGTTTCTGAGAGTGCTGACAACGGCCTCGATGATGCAGCATTTGTTTGCGCGAGCGCGGCAACGAGGAGAGTGCCATGACACGCGACGACGATGATCGAGAGGACGATCTCAAGCCTGCCCAAGAGAGGGAGCGCAACTCGGAGAGCGAGCAAGACCGAGACTCTGCTGCGGACGTCGGGGCGAGGCTTCGACTGCCGCCAAGGTTCGCGCAGTATTTGATGCCCAGCATGGATGCCGCAGTCGCGAAGATGCTCGCTCCTATCCGAGAGCAGATGAAGTCGGCGCTGCCGGACTACGACGCGCTGGTGAAGAATGCGCTCGAACCGTATAGCGAGCGGATCCAGTCGCAGGTGGCGTCAATCGTGGTGAGCGTACCGACGTTCACGGCTCCGATGATCGACTTCCCGGCGCTGAAGGGCGTCGGAGTCAGCCCATCGATCGAGTCGATGCTCAAGCAAATCGCGAGCCAGCAGTCCGCGATGCTAGATGTTGTGGGTCATGAGGTTCTTGCC
>NZ_KV824985.1:0-3561 GCF_001816085.1 Micrococcus sp. HMSC31B01 | reverse complement strand
GCCGAGGCGTCCACCCCCGCCGAGCCGCAGGGTGCCGCCCCGGTGATGCTCGGCGTCGGAGTGAAGGCCGCCGACCTGGCCCGTCGCGGCCGCTGACCGTCGTCGGTGCCGCCGCCCCGGGCCTGCCCCGGGCGGCGGCGACGCGCCGACACGCCTCTGTTTGGTCCGGATGCCCGGCAGCGAGTATGCTGGACCATCGGTGTTCACCGCCCGCACGCTCCCGCATGTCCCGGTGAGGGACCGCCGGACCCGGACGCAGCCGCGGTCGAGGTGCGGGCGAGCAGAACCCGATCTGATCCATTGAAACGTCGAGAGAAGTGAGTCCCAAGTGGTGTACGCGATTGTCCGCGCTGGCGGCCGCCAGGAGAAGGTTTCCGTCGGAGACCTCGTTACCCTTGACCGCGTTCCCGCTGAGACCGGTGGCTCCGTCGAGCTGCCCGCTCTGATGCTGGTGGACGGGGACGAGGTCAAGGCTGGCGCCGATGCCGCCGGTGTGAAGGTGACCGCCGAGGTCGTCTCCCACTCCCGTGGCAAGAAGGTCGTCATCATGAAGTACAAGAACAAGACCGGCTACAAGAAGCGCCAGGGCCACCGCTCTGAGCTGTCCACGGTCAAGATCACCGGGATCGCCTGAGCCGTCACCGGCACCGGCGAAACCGAGCATCCGAGAGGTTAGGCAACAGCAATGGCACATAAGAAGGCCGGCAGTTCCTCGAAGAACGGCCGCGATTCGAACCCGCAGTACCTCGGCGTCAAGCGCTACGGCGGCGAGGACGTCAACGCCGGCGAGATCATCGTCCGCCAGCGTGGCACCAAGTTCCACCCGGGCCGCAACGTCGGCCGCGGCAAGGACGACACCCTCTTCGCGCTGTCCGCGGGCTCCGTGGCCTTCGGCCAGCGCCGCGGCCGCAAGGTCGTGGACATCGTCCCCGCCGCGGAGTGATCTGACACTCGTGCGGTCTGCGTGCGGACCCTCGCCCGGCGAGGACACCCGCACCCCCTGACGCCCCGGCGGGGGCGGGCCCGGCATCCACCGGACCCGCCCCCGCCGTCGGCGTCTCCGGCCCCTGGGCCGTCTGAGTCCGATCCCTCCAGCCCCTAGGAGCACTCCCATGGCAGCCTTCGTGGACCGCGTGGTCCTCCACCTCACCGCCGGCAACGGCGGGCACGGGTGCGTCTCCGTGCATCGCGAGAAGTTCAAGCCCCTGGGTGGCCCCGACGGCGGCGACGGGGGCGACGGCGGCGACATCACCCTCGTGGTGGACTCGCAGACCACCACGCTGCTGGACTACCACCACGCCCCGCACCGGTCCGCTGAGAACGGCCAGCCGGGCATGGGCGACCACCGCGAGGGCAAGAACGGCCAGTCGCTCGTGCTGCCCGTGCCGGACGGCACGGTGGTCAAGGATGAGCAGGGCAACATCGTGGCCGATCTCGTGGGGGAGGGCGCGACCTACGTCGCCGCCGCCGGCGGTCAGGGCGGCCTCGGCAACGCGGCTCTGGCCTCCGTGAAGCGCAAGGCGCCCGGCTTCGCGCTGCTCGGCCTGCCGGGGGAGAGCCGGGACCTGACGCTCGAGATCAAGACCGTGGCGGACGTCGCGCTCGTGGGCTTCCCCTCGGCCGGCAAGTCCTCCCTCATCGCTGCCCTGTCTGCGGCCCGTCCCAAGATCGCGGACTACCCGTTCACCACGCTCGTGCCCAACCTCGGGGTCGTGCAGGCCGGCGACGTGCGCTTCACCGTGGCCGACGTCCCGGGCCTGATCCCCGGTGCCTCGGAGGGCCGCGGCCTCGGCCTGGAGTTCCTGCGCCACGTCGAGCGCTGCGCCGCGCTCGTGCACGTCCTCGACTGCGGCAGCCTCGAGTCCGACCGCGACCCGATCGCCGACTTCGAGGCCATCGAGGCCGAGCTCGAGGCCTACGCGGTGGAGCCCGTCTTCTCCCAGGGCGGGGAGGGCGTCGTACCGCTGAACGAGCGGCCCCGCCTCATCGCCCTGAACAAGACCGACCTGCCCGACGGCGCCGCGATGGCGGACATGGTCCGCGACGAGCTCGAGGGCCGTGGCCTGCGGGTCTTCGACATCTCCGCGCTGGCCCGCGAGGGCCTGGACGCCCTCAAGTACGCCATGGCCGAGCTCGTGGCGGAGGCCCGTTCCCGGGTGGTCGAGCCCGCGCCGGCCGCGCCCGTCGAGGTGCCGCGCCGGCATCGCCGCCGTGGCGAGCGGGCCGAATTCACGATCCGCCGCGAGGAGCGCAACCTCGAGCCGCTGTTCCGCGTGCGCGGCGAGAAGCCCGAGCGGTGGGTCGCCCAGACGGACTTCCAGAACGACGAGGCGATCGGCTACCTTGCGGACCGGCTCCAGCGGGCCGGCGTCGAGGACGGCCTGTTCAAGGCCGGTGCGAGGCCGGGCGACGCCGTCGTGATCGGCGACGACGTCACGGGCGTCGTCTTCGACTGGGAGCCCACGCTGTCCGCGGGAGCCGAGCTGCTCGCCGGGCCCCGTGGCACCGACCTGCGGCTCGACGAGCGCACCCGCGCGACCCGCGCGGAGAAGCGCGCCGAGCAGGATGCCCGCCGGGCCGCCCGTGCGGCGACCCGGGCCGAGATGGAGGCCGAGCGACGCTCCGGCCTGTGGACCGACACCGACGATCGAGAGGGATGATCCATGTCCGTGCGGCGCACCGTCGTCACCCGCTATCCGACCCCCGCCACGCGCGGCTCTGAGGACCCGCAGGCCAACCCCGTGACCTCGCGGGAGACGATGCAGGCCGCACGCCGAGTGGTCGTGAAGATCGGCTCGTCCTCGTTGACCACCCCGGACGGCCTGGACGTGGCGGCCATCGACCGGCTCGTGGACGTCCTCGCCGCCGAGCGGCAGAAGGGCACCCAGGTGGTGCTCGTGTCCTCCGGTGCCGTCGCGGCCGGCTTCCCCCACCTCGGGCTGGGCCGACGCCCCAAGGACACCGCCACCCAGCAGGCCTCGGCGGCGGTCGGCCAGAGCAAGCTCATGGCGCACTACACCACGAGCTTCGGCCGGCACGACACCGAGGTGGCCCAGGTGCTCCTGACCGCCGAGGAGCTCATGCGGCGCACCCAGTACACGAACGCGCACCGCGCCCTGTCGCGGCTGCTCACGCTCGACGTGATGCCGATCGTGAACGAAAACGACGCCGTGGCCACGCGTGAGATCCGCTTCGGCGACAACGACCGCCTCGCGGCCCTCACCGCCAACCTCTGCAAGGCGGACCTGCTGGTCCTGCTCTCGGACGTGGACGCCCTCTACACGGGCCACCCCTCGAACCCGGACGCGCGGCGCATCCCGGAGGTCACCTCGGACGACGACCTGGCCGGCGTCGACGTGCGTGTGCCCGGTTCCGCGGGCGTGGGCACGGGCGGCATGGTGACCAAGGTGGACGCGGCCGGCATCGCGGCCACCACCGGCATCCCGACCCTGCTCACCTCGGCCGCGAACGCGGGCGCCGCGTTCGCGGGTCAGGACGTGGGCACGTGGTTCTCCGCCACCGGCCGCCGCCGGTCCGCACGCGCGGCGTGGCTCGGCCTCA
>NZ_KV824984.1:0-2834 GCF_001816085.1 Micrococcus sp. HMSC31B01 | reverse complement strand
GGACGGCCGCGCCCTGATCGGGGCGCGGCCGTCGCCGTGGACGCTGGAAGGACGTGAGACCATGGGCAAGAACAGCAAGGGCAAGGCCGCCAAGCAGCCGGCCCCCGGCGAGCGCCAGGTGATCGCCAACAACAAGAAGGCGCGCCACGACTACACCATCCTCGACACGTACGAGGCCGGCATGGTGCTCACCGGCACCGAGGTGAAGTCGCTGCGCGAGGGCAAGGCCTCGCTCGTGGACGGCTTCGCGGTCTTCTACCGGGACGAGCTGTGGCTCGAGCAGGTCTACATCCCGGAGTACCTCAACGGCTCGTGGACCAACCACGCCGCCCGCCGCCGCCGCAAGCTGCTGCTGCACCGCGCCGAGCTGACGAAGATCTCCCGCCAGATCCAGGATCCGGGCCTGACCATCGTGCCGCTGTCCCTGTACTTCCTGAACGGGCGCGTGAAGGTGGAGATCGGCGTCGCGCGCGGCAACCGCGAATACGACAAGCGGCACAAGCTGCGCGAGCAGCAGGACAACCGCGAGGCCCAGCGGGCCATGCGGATGCGCAACCGGCGCGCCGGCGTGGCCTGAGCGCGGTGGACCCCTTGGGAATGCCTCGGGGGCGTGCTACGTTGTATCTCTCGCAGGGCCGGTTTCAGGACCGGCGGGCCTCGCGCCCTCCGCCTGCAGTGGTGATTGACAACCTCATAGAGGAGTCGCCCCCATGGGGCCGATCGGTTTCGACGGTGTGTGTCGCGTCGGGAGAAGCGGGCCGAGGATGCAGAGTCATCTCGTCAAACGCTCTCTGCAAACCAATAAGTGCCGAATCCAAGCGCACTGACTTCGCTCTCGCTGCCTGATCAGTGATCGAGTCCGTCACCCCGAGGTCGCTGTCGCCTCGGATCGTGGCGTCAGCTAGATAGCCACTGGGCGTCACCCTCGCCGGGGGTCGTGACGCCGACATCAATCCGGCTGGGTCCGGGTTGGCCGCCCGTCTGCGGGACGGCCAGGACCGAGCAACACCCACAGCAGACTGCGCCCGGAGAAGACCTGGCAACACCTCATCGGACGCGGGTTCAATTCCCGCCGGCTCCACTCACCACCACGGGAAGGCCCCGGAATCACCCCGATTCCGGGGCTTTTTCGCGTCTTCATGCGGTTGTGGTTCGCTGTCCGCCCGGTCAGGGGTGGTCGCTGATGGTCACACGGTAGCATGGGTCTTGACCGCAAGTTGTCCATACGGTCAGGAATCCCGACGCCGAGGTGAGCATGGTCAACCCCCCGAAGAAGAAGACCCCACGCGGGATCACCCAGGTCGGGCCGCGCAACTATCGCGCCCGGATCATGGTTGACGGGGCGCACCACTCACTCGGCTACTTCCAGACCATCAGCGACGCCCGCGCCGCACTGGAAATCGCCCGCGCCGACCTCGCCCGAGGTGTGTTCATCCCACCCGCCGAGCGCAAAGCCGCCGCCCGAGCTGCAAACGCTCGCGCCCAGCTCGAACAAGAACAGGCAGGGCGCACCGTGGCCGAACTCGCCGCCGCATGGCTTGCATGGCTGAAACGACGCGGGCGCAAACAGGGCACCATCTACACCTACGAACGGCGTCTACACGCCCACTACCTGCCCGAGTTCGGCACGCGCCCCGTGCAGTCCGTCACCGGCCCTGAGACGCGCGTATGGGCCGACACCGCCCCCCACGACGCCGTGCGCAACGTCGCCGCTATGTGGGCATACGCGGCGGGGGAGAGCAAAGGTCTGGACGCGCGAACGTTCCAGCCGTGGTGTGAAGACAACCCCGCCATTGGGTTGGACCTGCGCACCCCCGCGCGTGTCACCAATCGCAACGAGCAGATCGCCACGCCCGAGCAGATCGCGGCCATTGCTGAGCACATGCCCGAGGGGGAGCGTCTGGCCGTGCTGCTGTCCGGCTGGGCTGGGCTGCGCATTGGTGAAGTCCTCGCCCTGCGCCGCCGCCACGTCCACTACAACGGTTCACGTTGGACAGTCACCGTTACCGAGCAGGTCCAGGCCCGGGGGAGCGGCGTACGAATCGAGACGCCGAAGACCCGTGCAGCACGCCGGACTATCCCGGTCCCGCCCGTCGTCGTGTCCTCCCTGGAGACTCACCTAGAGGGCATGGACTCCGCCGAGACGGACGCACTGCTGTTCCCGCGCCACCCCGGCAGTCCAGAGCCACACCACCCAAACACGGTGCGTCAGCATTTCAACAGGGCCGTCGCTGCGGTGAACCTCGCCACGGCTACCGCCAATGCGGACCGTGAGCCGGGGGAGCGCGTGGCGTTGTTGGAGTCGTTCACATGGCACGGCCTGCGCCATAGTGCCCTGACACACCTGGGGCACCAGGGCGCGACCCTGGCCGACCTCATGGCCTTTGCCGGCCATACGGACATTGAGGCGGTGAAGGTGTATCAGCATGCGACGTTGGATCGCCTGGCGACACTGACTGCGGGGATGGGCGACGGCGCGCACGAAGGTCACGACCAGGCTTGACAGCCCCCGACAGTGGGCCCTAGTCTAAAAACAGGCCAGAGAAGTGTCTTCAAGTGTTCTCCGGCTCACGTTGTCGGACGGCCCTCCAGGGTGGTGCATCTTCTTGGTGTGCCCTGACGACGGCCCGCGGAGACCGGCAATCTCCGCGAACCCGGTTCAGCCCCCGCTTGTCTTCCGAGACTCGTGGGATGTGTCGGGAGGACTCTGCCCGTCACGGTCAAAGATCGGACGGTGAACCGGGGAGAGTCTGCGCCAATCCGCTCTGGACACAGTCCTGACGCTGACACATGATGGCCTTGTTCTGCCCGTCATGCCGGAAACCACGGGACCG
>NZ_KV824983.1:0-4861 GCF_001816085.1 Micrococcus sp. HMSC31B01 | reverse complement strand
ACCCCGCCAATGGCGCAACAACACCACACCTCGCCCCGATGAGATCCAGGACGAGAGTCGACTGGATCTCCCGCAGCAGATCAGACCAGAGGAGACGTACGGATGAACGAGCCGCTGTCTGATCTCGCCGTCGTTGACGCGGAGGAAGTTCGAGCATCGGATATCCCTCGCGCGCTGACGGCCGCATCGATCCTGTACGAGGACGGGGCGACGCAGGCATTCGCCGAGAACGGCAAGACCGTGTATGTCGAGAACGGAAGACCCACGTTGGGGGAGTGGTACGTGGATGCAGAGGGGCAGTTCTGCTCCTTCTGGCCGCCGGACTACCGAGCGTGCTACGAACTGCGCTGGCTCGTCGAAGATGAGCGGATCACTGGTCTGCGCTTCCGCCGCGGCTCCTACACAGCCGTCGGCCGGTACCAGCTCCCCGGGCCTGACAATGCTGTCAAGGAATGAGCAGGGCGTCTCGGCAACGGGCCAGAAGCTCGTAAAGACGGGCGCGCTCCACCAGCTCGACCTCCATCGTCATGCGTTGAACAACCGAGGACACTTCCTCATGCGCGCGTTCGAGGAGGAGCTCTGCGGCGTCGTTCAGCACCACGCTCCGTTCTCGCCGGGGTCCAGGATCACTCGAGCGGGTCACCAGCCCCCGCTTCTCCAGTCCCTGGAGCAGCACGTTCATCGACTGACGGGACACGAACGCGCGTCGGGCGAGCTCGGAGCTCGTGATACCTGGCGTGTCCTGCAAGGCGGTCAAGCACGCGTACTGCGGCACACTCAGCGCGAGCGGGCGAAGCCGATCGTCCATTCGCTGGTTCAGGAGCGACTGCGTCTCCTTGATCAACACCCCCAACGACTCCGGGCTCCGGTCCAATGCATCCATGTCAATAGTTTGACACACACTCCACTGAGTGTCAGGATATTGACACTGGCGTTATTGAACAGAACAGGAGCTTGCTCATGGCAGCAACAACCACCGGCCCGGGCTTCATCTCTTTCCAGGTGCGGGACCGCGCCGTCTCCGCGGAGTTCTACGACAAGCTCGTCGGACTCACACGGCTCCCAGACTCGAACCCGGCAGCGACCGTCTTCTCCGCAGAAGGAACCGCGTTCGCCGTCCGCGACCCGTTCCCGGGCGTGGATCTCGACGCGATCCCTCAGCTCGGCGCCGGCATCGGCGTCTGGTTCCGCAACGATGACGCGGAACGCGTGCACGCACGACTCGTCGACGCGGGAGTGGCGATCGTGCAGGAACCGGTCGAGGGGCCGTTCGGCCTGCAGTTCTCGTTCCGAGACCCCGACGGCTACGTCGTCACCATCCACGCCCGCGCCTAACACCACCATGGCGCAGCACACCCTCTCGGTCCCAGTGCTCGGGCCGTGGTCGTTGCGCACCAGCAAGCGGTTCTGGGAAGAGTTCACCCCTACCGCGATCGAGTCCGGCGGCGACCCGGACGTCCTCTCCGCACGCTTTGTGAGCGAGCACGACTGGACGTCCGTATCCGCCCACGTCACCCAGAGCGGGGAGAGCGCCCAGATCGGTCTGTCCGGCCCGGGCGATCTGACCGCAGCCGCCGAGCAGGTGCGGCGCTTCCTCTCTCTCGATGTGGACGCGCGGGAATGGCCGGCCGTCGGCGATCGCGACCCGATCGTCGCCACCGCCCAAAGGGCGCTCCCCGGATATCGCCCGTGCGGCTTCCATTCCCCGTACGAAGCCGCAGCCTGGTGCGTCTTGTCGCAGCGCACCCGCGTCCCGGTCGCTGCCCGACTCCGCCGCGACCTTATCGTCGCGCACGGCAACGACGGGGTGTTTCCCGCGCCCGATGCGCTCATCCGCGCCATCGACGCCGAAGAACTAGACCTACCCGGTCGGAAGCCAGAGTATCTCCGAGCTGTCGCAGAGGCCGCACTCACCGGGCTGCTCAACGGTCCTCGGCTCCGAACGATGCCCGAAGAATCGGCTCGCCGCGACCTGCTCACGGTGACAGGCATCGGCCCGTTCGCCACGGACCTCATCCTTATCCGCGGCGCCAACGCCCAGGACATCCTTCCGCGCGCGGAACGCCGCCTCTACGCCGAGATCTCCTACCAGTACGGGCCCGACTCGGTGCTCGAGGAGGTCGCGGAACGCTGGCGCCCCTTCCGCTCCTGGGCCGCCGTCCACCTCCGTGCGCTCCGAGAGCAGCGCACCCGTGAGATGGGCTGATCGATGACGTTACGGCTCTTCGATAGTGGAACGTCATCGCTACGCACGTTCGCGCCCCTGCGACCGGGCCACGTCGGCATCTATCTGTGCGGTCCGACTGTTCAGGCTCCGCCGCACGTCGGTCATCTCCGATCCGCAGTGGTCTTCGACCAGCTGCGACGATGGCTCCAGATCGGCCACGAGCTCGACGTGACCCTGGTGCGAAACATCACCGACCTGGACGACAAGATTCTTGCCGCGAGCCAGACGGCGGGCGTTCCATGGTGGGCGTGGGCGGCTCGTCATGAGAGGGCGTTCGCCGACGCTTATCGCAAGATCGGTATCTTGCCGCCGACGATCGAGCCGCGCGCGACAGGGCACACCGCCGAGATGCTTACCTTCATCGACCGGCTGATCGCCCGGGGCCACGCGTACCGAGCGGGAGGGGAAGCGGGGGACGTCTACTTCGACGTCTCATCATGGCCCGGCTACGGGTCTTTGACCTCACAGGAGCACGGCACTCTCCGCGGAGACGAACATACCGATCAGGCAACAGAGAAACGTGACCCTCGCGACTTCGCGCTCTGGAAGTCGGCTCCCCCGGACGCGGGGGCCAGCGAGGAGATCGTTGCTCCTGCGGCATGGGCTTCGCCTTACGGGCCGGGACGCCCCGGATGGCATCTGAGCTGTTCGACAATGATTCTCCGCTACCTGGGAGAGAGCTTCGACATCCACGGTGGCGGGCTCGACCTGCGCTTTCCTCATCATGAGAACGAACAGGCGCAGTCCCGTGCCGCCGGATACGGATTCGCGCGCTACTGGATGCACAACGGCTGGGTCACGTCCGGCGGCGACAAGATCAGCAAATCCCTCGGCAACGCGACACCCCTCGACGAGCTACTGCAGCACATGCGTCCTCTCGACCTGCGCTACTACCTCGGATCGGCCCACTATCGGTCGAACCTGGAACTGACCGACTCCGCCCTGCGATCCGCCGCGGCGGCGATGCGCAGGATCGAAGACTTCATCACCCGGAGCGCCAACCACTCGAGGCGCGCGGCGGACGCGGACATGCTGCCGGTCGCATTCCGAAACGCCTTGGATGACGACCTCAACATCCCCATGGCACTCGCGGTCCTCCATGACGAAGTCAGGCGGGGCAACACCGCCCTCGCCCAGCACGACGCGCGGACCGGTGCCGACACGCTGGATGCGGTGCTCGCCATGACTGACGTCCTCGGCATCAACCCGCGCGACAGCCCGTGGGACGAATCAACGGCCACACCCCCGCGCGCCGAGCGCGCACTGGAGGCCCTGATCGCACAGGCGCTCGACCAGCGAGCCCAGGCACGTGCGGCCGGAGACTTCCGCACTGCAGACCGTATCCGTGACGAACTCGACGCCGCCGGGATCGTGCTCAACGACAGCCAGTCAGGTACGACATGGGGCTTCACCGAAGGCCATACCTCATAGCCCGGAACAACAACAGGAGGATTCTTGAAGTCACAGCCCACTCCCAGGCTCACGGGAACAAACCGCGTCACCCCGGCGTTATCAACAGTGACGCCGCAGCCAGCGGCGCCGAACAAGGAGGACATCGTGTCGCACGACTACAGCAAGACTTCTGAGGCCCTGAGCCGCCTCAACGACCAGCAGTACCGCGTCACCCAGAAGGACGGCACCGAGCCGGCCTTCCGCAACGAGTACTGGGACAACCACGAGGACGGCCTGTACGTGGACGTCGTCTCCGGACAGCCGCTGTTCTCATCCACCGACAAGTACGACAGCGGAACCGGATGGCCCAGCTTCACCAAGCCGGTCGTCGCTGACGCCGTTCACACGAAGACGGACCGATCCCTCTGGATGCCCCGCACCGAGGTCCGCTCTACCGGGGCGGACAGCCACCTCGGGCACGTCTTCGACGACGGCCCCGCGAACGCCGGCGGCCTGCGCTACTGCATGAACTCCGCCGCGCTGCGGTTCATCCCCGTCTCCGACCTGGAGGCCGAGGGGTATGGAGAGTTCCGCTCACTGTTCGAGACCACCACCACGACCACGAAGGAGCACGCATCATGACCAGTGGAATTCACGACACCGGAGAGGTCACCCGCACACCCGGCACCGAGACGGCCGTCCTGGCCGGCGGCTGCTTCTGGGGCGTGGACGAGCTCATCCGCAAGCAGCCGGGCGTGATCAGCACCCGCGCCGGATACACCGGCGGGCAGAACGATCACGCCACCTACCGCAACCACCCCGGCCACGCCGAGGCCGTGGAGATCGTCTTCGACCCATCGAAGACGACGTACCGGGACATCCTGGCGTTCTTCTTCCAGATCCACGACCCGTCGACCCTGAACCGTCAGGGCAACGACATCGGCACCAGCTACCGGTCGGCGATCTTCCCGCTCACCCCCGAGCAGGAGCAGGTCGCCAAGGAGACGATCGCCGACGTCGATGCCTCCGGTCTGTGGCCAGGATCGGCTGTCACCACGATCGAGCCCGCCGGCCCGTTCTGGGAGGCCGAGCCTGAGCACCAGGACTACCTCCAGCGGTATCCGAACGGCTACAACTGCCACTACCCTCGTGCCGGCTGGGTCCTGCCCCGCCGCATCCAGGCGACCGAGGCTTCCGTCTGACCATGTCCACGTGGGGGCGTGCCACCGCTGAGCCGGTGGC
>NZ_KV824982.1:0-5129 GCF_001816085.1 Micrococcus sp. HMSC31B01 | reverse complement strand
CCCCGACCCTGGCCGAGCGCGCCGGCGGCCGCCTGCTGGGCGCCGTCGCGCCCACCGCCGTGCTGATCGCGGCCATGTGGGTCGCGCAGTTCGTGCTGATCTTCCTCGGCCGGGTGATCATCCCCGGCGTGGGCCTGATCCCGCGGCGCCTCGCCGGCCTCGACGGGGTCCTGTTCTCCCCCGTGCTGCATGCCGGCTGGGCCCACTTGATCGGCAACACGACGGCGCTGCTCGTCCTCGGTCCGCTGGCCGCCCTGGTCTCGCGCCGGCCGGTGGCCCTGCTCGTCTGCGCCTGGCTGGGCTCGGGCCTGCTGACCTGGGTGATCGGCACCCCGGGCGTGCACATCGGCGCCTCCGGGATCGTGTACGCGCTGATCGCGTTCCTGATCGTCTACGGGGTCGCGGTGCGGCGGATCGGGGCGGTCGTCGTCTCCGTGCTCGTTGCCCTCACGCACCTGGGCTCGAGCCTGATCGGCCTGCTGCCGGCACCCGGCATCTCGTGGACCGGCCACCTGGCCGGGGCCGTCGTCGGGGTGCTGCTGGGCCTGTGGTGGGGCCGCGCCGACCGTCAGGTGCCGAACCGGCGCTGACGGCTGCCGTAGTCGCGCAGGGCACGCAGGAAGTCGACCTTGCGGAACGCGGGCCACATGGCCTCGCAGAAGTAGAACTCCGAGTAGGCGGACTGCCAGAGCAGGAACCCGGAGAGCCGCTGCTCCCCGGACGTGCGGATGACCAGGTCCGGGTCCGGCTGGCCGCGCGTGTAGAGCCGGTCCGCGATCTGCTCGACGGTGACGGACTCGGCCACCTCCGCCGCGCTGTGGCCCAGGGCGTGCTCGTCCCGCAGCAGCTCGCGCACGGCGTCGAGGATCTCCTGGCGGCCCCCGTAGCCCACGGCCACGTTCACGTGCACGCCGTCGTGGTCCTTGGTCTGTTCGGCCACCTCGGCGAGCCGTCGCGCCATGGGCTCGGGGAGCAGGTCCACCGCGCCGACCGGCTGCACGCAGACGGGGGCGCGGCCCTCGGCCGGCTGGGCGAGGCGCTCCGCCGTCGTCTGGATGATCTCCAGGAGCGGGGCGAGCTCCTCCGCCGGGCGCCGCAGGTTCTCGGTGGAGAGCATGTAGAGCGTGACCACGTGGATGCCGGCCTCGTCGCACCAGCCGATGAAGTCGAGGATGCGCTCGGCGCCGGCCTGGTGACCCTGCTGCGTGGACGCCCCGAACGCGCGGGCCCAGCGACGGTTGCCGTCCACCAGCACGCCGATGTGCCGAGGCAGGCGCTCCGGGTCCAGGCCACGCGTCAGCCGCCGCTCGTACAGGCGGTAGAAGGCCTCGGGTCGACCCACGGCGCGCTCCCCTCTCGGACGGTCCTGCGAGCCTCCAGGATACGCGCGCGGCACACAGCGACCATCCCGTGCCCCGGCCCCGGGCCGACCGACGACAATGGAGGCATGGACCCTGTGACACCCCTCCGCGAGACCGACGCCGCCCGTCGCCTGCGCTGGCGCATCGAGCGCATCCGCGACCCCGACCATCCGCTGTACAAGCCCCGACTGCGCGGTTGGATCCACGCGGTCATGGCGCCGCTGACGCTGGCGGCCGGCATCGTGCTCATCGTGCTCGCGCCGACCGCGACGCTGCGGTGGGCCAGCGCGGTCTACACCGTGACGGGCCTGCTGCTGTTCGCGGTCTCGGCGACGTACCACCTGGTGCAGTGGAACGAGGTGGTCTCCCGTGTCCTCAAGCGGTTGGACCACACGAACATCATGCTGGTCATCGCCGGCACCTACACGCCGCTCTCCCTGGCCCTGCTGGCTCCGGACCGGGCGCGGGTGCTGCTCACCCTGGTGTGGGTGGGGGCCGTGGCCGGCGTCGCGTTCCGGGTGCTGTGGACGGATGCCGCGCGCTGGCTCTACACGCCGGTGTACGTGGTGCTCGGGCTGGCGGCGCTGCTGTACCTGGGCGACTTCTTCGCCGCGGATGCGGCGGCGGGGTGGCTGATCGTGGCCGGCGGCGTCGCGTACATCACGGGCGCGGTCTGCTACGCGCTGCAGGCCCCCACGATCCACCGCGAGTGGTTCGGCTTCCACGAGCTGTTCCACGCCTTCACGGTGGCCGGCTTCGTGTGCCACGCCGTCGCCATCTACCGGGCGGTGCTCGTCGTCGCCTGAGCGTGTCGAGGAAGGGGGTCTGCGCCCCGCCGGGCAGCGCCGAGGCCCGCAGACGCGCCGCTATGTCCATGCCGTAGCGGCGCGTCTGCGGGCCTCAAGGGTTCGGGCGTGGAGTCTCCGGCGTCGAGTCTCGGGCGTGCACGGGCCCGACGACGGTCAGTCGCGTCCGGTGTCCGGGGCCTGGGGCTCCGGGGCCGGCTCCTGGAGGTAGCCGGGGTACTTCTCCTGCAGGCGGCGCAGCCGGTCCTCGGAGTCCGCGTCCAGGTGCTCGCCGCCCGCGCGGACCTCGTCCGGCAGGTGCTGCTGATGGCGCTCCACGAGCATGGCCTCGGCCTGCGGGGAGCGCTGCTGGACGCGGCGCACCGAGCGGACCATGACGCGGAGGACGATGATCGCCATGACCACCATGAGCGCGGTGAACAGGAACCCCTCGATGCCGGGGGTGACCTCCGCCTCCTCGAGCCCGGGGCGCAGCGTCGGCTCCGGGACGGCGGGCACCGGCGCGGGGCTCGCGGCCGCGAGCGCGGTGAGGACGAGGGGAAGGCCAGACAGGGGTGTCACGCCGCCCCACTCTACCGGCCCCGGCCGCACGGCCCGAGCCAGGGCGGCTCAGCGCAGGCCGGCGAAGAGGTCGTGCTCCGGCAGCTCGGAGGGCACGCGCGAGTCGATCAGCGCGAAGTCCTCCCACGGCCAGGCGCGCCGCTGCAGGTCGTGGGGCGCGTCGAAGAACATGCCGTCGGGGTCGATCTGCGTGCGGTGCGCCCGCAGGGCGGCGTCGCGCTCGTCGAGGAAGCCGGTGACGTCCACCTGCGTGGTGACGTCGTGGTCCGCGGTGACCCACGGCGGGATGACCTCCGGGTCGGGCACGTCCTCCCCGGCTTCACGGCGGCGCAGCACCTCGCGCATCGCGTCCATCGCATCGAACATCATCAGGCGTCGGGCGAACGGCACGTCCTCGCCGTCGGCCTCGGCCACCGCGGCCATCGTGCGGAACTTCCGCGGGTTGAAGCCGCAGTCGTAGTAGACCTTCGAGACCTCCCAGGCGGGCCCGGCCTCGGGGTACTCGTCGGCGAGGCCCGCGGCCCGGTACGCCTCCATCGTCACGGCGTGGGCCTGCAGGTGGTCCGGGTGGGGGTAGCCGCCGACCTCGTCGTAGGAGATGAGCACGTGCGGGCGGAACCGGCGCACGAGCGAGATCAGCGGGGCCGCCGCATCCCGGAGCGGGATCTCGGCGAAGCAGTTCGCCGGGAGGGCCGGCAGCGGATCCCCCTCGGGCAGGCCCGAGTCGAGGAAGCCGAGCCAGGCGTGCCGGATGCCGAGGATGCGCGCGGCCTCCGCCATCTCCTCGCGGCGCACGGCCGCGATGTCCCGGTCGGCCCGGGTGGTGTCCCCGAACGACGGGTTGAGCAGGGTGCCGGCCTCGCCGCCGGTGCACGTGACGACCATGACCTCGGCCCCGGCCGCCGCGTAGGCGGCCATGGTGCCGGCCCCCTTCGAGGACTCGTCGTCCGGGTGGGCGTGCACCGCCATGAGGCGCAGCCCGGTGGAGGGCGGCAGGGCGGTGCCTGCGGCGGGCTGGGCCTGGGGGGTCTGATCGGTCACGGGGATCGCACACTCCTGTCCGGATGGCGGGGCCGCCGCGGGGGCGACGGCGTGAGGGGGCTGGGCCGACGTCCTTATCGGCCTCCGGCGGCGGGCAGCGGCTAGGGTGGAGGGGATGTCTCACCACGCCCCCGCGGTCCGCGCGCAGGACCCCACATTAGCCAACCGGTACGGCACGAACCACACGCGTCCGGGCCGTCGTCGGCTGTGGGCGGGCCTCGGCGGGCTCGGGCTGGTCGTGGCCGTGCTGCTGTCCGTGTGGATCGGCCTGAACATGTCCGTGGGCGCCATCGAGTACAAGGACGTCGGCTTCACCATCGAGGACGACGGCCACGCGACCGTCACCTTCCAGGCCTCCGTCCCGGAGGGCGTGCAGGCCGAGTGCGATGTGCTCGTCACCGACTCCCACGCCGCCCCCGTCGGCTTCCGCACCGTCCGCCTGGAGACCCTGCCGGCCGACCGGCGGGACTCCCCCTCGGACGCGCAGCAGCGCTACACCGTGGACGTGCGCACCGTGGTGCGGGGCGACTCCGGCATCGTCGAGACCTGCCGCAAGGTCTGAGCCCTCCCGGCCGCTCCGCCCTCGGCGTAGCGGCCGCCTTTGGTGTGACGCACGCCGCCCGGATAGACTCGTCGGAGCATTCCCGCCCCGCCGGTGAGTCAGGCAGGCGTCGCACGGAGCCCTCGGGTCACGCGCGTCCTCCTGATCGGCGGGGTCTTTCGCATGCGGGCGCGTCCGCCGGACGCGGATCGCGCGCCAGACCCGGTGCGCCGCGCCCCGGACTCCGCATCACCCGAGACAGAAAGGCGGAACAGAGCATGACCACCAGCCAGTCCGACGCCCCGTGGCTGACCCAGGAGGCGTACGATCGCCTCTCCAAGGAGCTCGAGTACATCTCCGGTCCCGGCCGTCAGGAGATCATCGAGCGCATCGAGGCCGCCCGCGATGAGGGCGACCTCAAGGAGAACGGCGGCTACCACGCCGCCCGCGAGGAGCAGTCGAAGAACGAGGGCCGCATCGCCGAGCTGAAGCACCTGCTCGAGACCGCCCGCGTGGGCGAGGCCGCCGAGAACGACGGCGCCGTGCACCCGGGCACCGTGGTGACCGCCGTCGTCGCAGGCGACGAGATGACCTTCCTCTTCGGCAACCGCGAGATCGCCGCGGACGACGAGTCGCTCGAGGTCTACTCCGAGCGCTCCCCGCTCGGTGAGGCCATCAACGGCGCCAAGAAGGGCGACAAGGTCTCCTACACCGCCCCGAACGGCAAGGACATCAAGGTCGAGGTCAAGGACGTCCAGCCCTACTCCGGCTGACCCTGCCCGGCTCCGACGGCGGCCGCGGTCCCCCCGAGGGGACCGC
>NZ_KV824981.1:0-19008 GCF_001816085.1 Micrococcus sp. HMSC31B01 | reverse complement strand
CCGCGGCGGCCGCACGGTCCGGGTGGCCGGTGCTGACCCCGGACTCCGAGGGTGCCGGGGAGGCCGTCCTGGCCCGCCTGCGCGAGCTCGCGGCCGCCGGCGGCACGGCAGTGATCACGGGCTGGAACGCGTGGTCCGGCCTGCGCGTCGGGGACACCTACCGCACGGTCGAGGAGGACGTGCACGACTGGCTCGGCCGTCCGGCGGCCGCCGGGCTGCGGTTGGCGGTGTTCGGCGGCCGCGAGCTGGCGACGGGCCGGCTGCTGCTGCACCTGCCCCATCGATTCTTCGTGCCGGCCGGGACGAACGCCGAGCACCGGTTCATCTGGCCACGGCTGACCGAGGTCGAGCCCCTGCCGGGGCGGGCCGTGCACATCAGTCCCGCCGTCCCCGAACCCGGCATGCCCTGCCAGCTCGCGTCTCCCGCCCCGGCGTGACCGCACTGACGGCGATTCCCGTGTGACCGCAGCGGAACGGTGGACTCAGCTCCGACGTCCACCCGGCGAGACGTTCTCCCGTCCTCCGTCGAACGTGGATGCCGTGGTCGAGGTCGCCAGGAGCAGTCGGACAGGGCGCCCCTTCGTCGCCGTCCGTCCAAAGGGGACGCCGCATCGTCCGGCGAAGACGTCCCGAAGGTCGCAAGACGGATGAAGCGAGGAGGCTGCTGTCCGGTCCTGCCTCGAGTAGCCCCGTGACCGTTCGCACGAGTGCCTCGGCACTCATGCAGAAGATTCCTCGCCGCTCGCTCGCGCAGTCTCCGGTGGGCAGGAGCCTCCTTTCCGCATCCGCACCGACAGCATGCGTCCCCGAGTCTCGCCCCCACCCAGCAGAGCACGCCCGGGGAGGAGCGCTGCAACGAGAACCCAGGGCACCGGTCGGAGAAACACTGCGCTTGCCCTCCACGCAATGAGCGGCAACTCACCCGTGGCGACAGACGCGAGCCACCTCACTTCTTCGCCCCGATCACCCACCCGCACTCTGGGGCAGCCGCTCACCGCGGTCTACGCTCTGACCCATGGCGCAGATCGTCCTCTTCCACCACGCCCTCGGTCTCACAGACGGCGTGCGCGCGCTCGCCGAACAGATCGCCAGCGGCGGTCACACCGTCCACACCCCTGACCTCTACGACGGCCGCACGTTCGCCACCGTGGACGAGGGTGTCGCCCACGCCCAGCACCTCGGCTTCGAGGAGATCGGCCGACGCGGCATGCGGGCGTGTGCCGAGCACCAGGAGGCCTCCGTCGTCGCGGGCATCAGCATGGGCGTGATGCCCGCCTGGCGTGCCGCCCAGGTGGTCCCCGGCTTCCGCGCGTGCATCGCCATGGCCGGCGTCCTGGCCCTCGACGCCTACGCCCCGCTCTGGCAGCCCCACACCGCCCTGCAGATCCACCTCGGCACCCGCGACCCCTGGGCCCTCGAGGGCGACCTCGCGACCGCCCGCTCCTACGCGGCCACCGCCGAGCACCCGGACCGCCCCGCCGACCTCTTCGAGTACGACACGGACCGGCACCTGTTCATGAACTCCTCCACCGCGGACTTCGACGCGGACCTCACCGCCGTGCTGGTCCGCCGCATCCACGAGCTCCTGGCCTGACGCGCGGAGCGGGTCCGGCTCAGGCGGGACGCCGCCCGCGCATCACCGTCGCCAGGGCGGCCAGCAGCACGAGCACGAAGCCCGCGGCCGCCGCGAACACGTAGCCCGCGGACGGGGCGACGCCGTCGATGAACACGCCGGCCAGCGGGGCGCCCATGGCGGCGCCGGCGGTCATGGCCGAGCCGTAGAAGCCCATCGCCTCGCCGCGCCGCTCCTCCACCACGAGGTGCGAGAGCCGGGACGAGGCCGAGGCCAGGGTCGGCGCCGTCAGCAGACCCGAGGGGATCGAGGCCAGCGCGAGCGCCCACACCCCGTCCACGAGCGCGAGCGGCACCGTCGCCACGGCGAACAGCGCCATCAGCAGGTACGGGTGCACCTGGCGGCCCCAGGCCCCGTAGAACAGCCCGCCCACGGCGGAGGCGCCGCACCAGAACGCGTACACCAGACCCACCGACGCCGCGGCGCCCTGCGACTCCAGCTCGGCCACCATCGAGACCTCGGTGCCGACCATGACGATCCCGGCCGCCATCGACACCACGAGCACACCGAGCACCTCCGGCCCGACCCAGGAGAAGTGGGTCCGCCGCCACTGCCGCAGCCGCTCGGCCCGGGCCCGGCGCGGCGCCGTCGTCGGCCCGGAGCCGTCCGCGGCGATGACGGGCAGCGACCCGGTGACCAGGGGGATGGCCTCCGTGATGGCCGGCAGCGCACCGGTCGCCAGGCTGGGGGCGGCCATCTCCACGTGCATGGGCGCGGCGGTCACCGCCTGGGCGATCGCCTCCTGACGGTCCTGCTCCTCGGTGTAGGGATCCTCGGTCGCCGGTCCGACGACGGCCAGCTGACTCGACCGTGTCGGCGGGTTGAACCACATCAGCAGGATGCCGCCCAGCGCGCTGGAGAGGCCGACGATGGTCAGGCCGAGGGCACTCGACCACGTGGCCGCGACGACGGCGCCCAGCGCCGGGCCCATCATGAAGATCGTCTCCGTGACGATGGAGTCCAGGGCAAACGCCGTCTGCCGGTCCTTGCCGTGGGTGAGCACGCCGAGTCCCTGCCGGACGACGGAGAAGATCGGCAGTGAGAACACGCCGCCCAGGAACACGGCCAGGAGCATCGGCCAGAACGGCAGCCACGGGACGATCGGCCAGATCACGGCCTCCGCGATCACGGAGGGCAGCAGTGCACGGCGCAGCCCCTTCGCGTCCACCACGCGGCCCCGCCACGGCGAGCCCACCGCGATGCCCAGCGTCATCGCCGCCCCAGCCAGGCCGGCCTGGCCGTAGCCCAGGCCCAGCGTGAGCGCCACGTGCAGGGTGAGGATCACCCCGGCCGCGGTGTGCGGGAAGCGGGCGATGAACCCCACCGCCAGCAGATGGCGGATCCGAGGGTCCTGCAACAGCCGTCCGTACGCTCCGAAGTCCACCGTCGAATCCTACGGGAGGGGTCAAGGCACGCCCCGGAGGCGCCGTCGAGACGGCCGCGCGCTCGGCGGACTCAGCCGTTGCTGCGCCGGTCCTTGGCCCGGATCAGGTCGAGGGCGATGGCCGTGCCGAGCACGGCGCAGCGCACCACGGGCGGCATGCCGGGGTCCAGGCGCATCTCGTACCGCGAGCGCCCGGCCAGGGCGTTCATGACGCCTCCGAACCGCGCGGTCACGCGGGCGATCGGCTGCTGGCCCACGGTCATGGCGTAGTCGTGGTCCCACAGGGCGCCGGTCACCGCGAAGCACGTGCCGTCCACGACCTCGACGTTCACGGACGTCCGCAGGAACGCGATCTGGCGGACGAGGTTGGCGAAGGGCAGCCCGTCGGCGTCCAGGATCGCGAAGCGGTCGCGGCCGAACGTGGCCGGGTCGGCGAGGCGGAAGAGCACGCGGCCGTCGTCACCGTCGACCACGTCGAAGCTGCGGTTCCCCATCAGCATTCGGCCCAGGCCCCCGCCCGTAGTGACCACCGAGACGACGGTGCGCCCGTCCGGGTCCGTCACCTGGATGTCGTTGGACAGGAAGCTCGTCACCTGCTGCAGGATGAGGACGTCCGTGTGGGCGAGGCGACCGGCGTCGAAGGCGGGGCTCATGGGACCAGTCTGCCGTGTCGGGCCCTGCGGAATATTCAGGACGGGGCGGCTCGTTGTGCGGTATAGTTCATTTTTGAAGAACACGGCGACGGCGCGGCCGGCACCGTGAGACCCGCCCCCGGGCACACTGAGGAGCACACCATGCAGTTCGGCGTCTTCACGATCGGCGACATCACCGCCGATCCGACGAACGGGACCGCCCCCACCGAGCATCAGCGGATCAAGGACACCGTCAAGATCGCCCGCCACGCCGAGCAGGCGGGCTTCGAGGTGTTCGCGACCGGCCAGCACCACAACCCGCCCTTCGTGGCCCCGGGCAACCCGCCCACGCTGCTGGCCTACCTGGCCGCGCAGACCGAGACCCTCCAGCTCTCCACGGCGACGACCCTGATCACCACCATGGACCCGGTGCGTCTGGCCGAGGACTACGCGTACCTGCAGCACCTCGCCGACGGTCGCGTGGACCTGACGATGGGCCGCGGCAACACCGGCCCCGTGTACCCGTGGTTCGGCAAGGACATCCGCCAGGGCATCCAACTCGCCGTGGAGAACTACAACCTCCTCTACCGCCTGTGGCATGAGGAGACCGTGGACTGGAGCGGCAACCACCGCACCCCGCTGCAGGACTTCACCCTCACCCCGCAGCCCCTGGACGGCGTCGCCCCCTTCGTGTGGCACGGCTCCATCCGCTCCCCCGAGATCGCCGAGCAGGCCGCCTACTACGGCGACGGCTACTTCCACAACAACATCTTCTGGAACAAGGAGCACGTCATCCAGATGGTGCGCCTGTACCGCCAGCGCTACGAGTACTACGGCCACGGCAAGGCCCATCAGGCGTACGTGGCCCTGGGCGGCCAGGCCTACATGGCGAAGAACTCGCAGGACGCCGTGGCGGAGTTCCGCCCCTACTTCGACAACGCGCCGGTCTACGGCCACGGCCCGTCCCTCGAGGACTTCTCGAGGATGACGCCCCTGACGGTCGGCTCGCCGCAGCAGGTCATCGAGCGCACGCTCACGTTCCGCGACTGGGTGGGCGACTACCAGCGTCAGATGTTCCTCATCGACCACGCCGGCCTGCCCACGGACACCGTCCTGCGGCAGATCGACCTCTTCGGCGAGGAGGTCCTGCCCGTGCTGCGCAAGGAGTTCGACGCTCTGAAGCCGGACGACGTCCCGGCGGCCCCGACCCACGAGTTCCTCGTGGCACGCGCCCGCCGCGGCGAGGCTCCCGTGCCCGGCGGCAAGGAGGGATCGCAGGCCCAGCTCGACCGCGCGGCGGCCGCCGAGCAGCGCGCCACCGCCGATGCCGCGAAGGGCGGTGCCGCGCAGTGACCACCCCCGGCGCCCCCGATGCCTCCGCCCCGTTCACGCCGCAGGCCCGGCACCTCGCCGTGGTCTCCGGCGGGTCCGGGGACCCGTCCCAGACCCGCATGCTCGCCGAACGCATGGCGGAGTCCGCCTCGGCGGCGCTCTCCGAGCACGGCGTGGTCCCGCAGATCCACCTGATCACGCTGCGGGAGCTCGCCGTGGACATCGCGCAGGCCCTGGTGACCTTCGCCATCTCCCCGGCCCTGCGCGCCGCCCTGGACGAGGTCGCCCAGGCCGACGCCGTCATCGCGGTCTCGCCCACGTACAAGGCCTCCTACTCGGGCCTGTTCAAGTCCTTCTGGGACCTCGCGGAGCCCACGTCCGTCGTCGGGGTGCCCGTGCTCCTCGGCGCCACCGGCGGCACCGCCCGCCACTCGCTCATGATCGACACCGCCATGCGGCCGCTGTTCGCCTACCTCAAGGCCCGCATCGTGCCGACCGCGGTCTTCGCGGCCTCGGACGACTGGGGCGAGGCGGCCGGCGTGCAGGCCTCGATGCGGACCGACCCGCTGCAGTCCCGCATCCGGGCCGCCGGACGCGACCTGGCCGAGATCACCCTGAGCCGCCCCCCGCGGGCACGCGCCGCCGCGCCCGCGGACATCGACCTGGAGGTGACCCCCTTTGAGCAGCTCCTCAACCCCGGCCCCTGAGCCCGCCGCGCAGGACGCGGCGCCGGCGGAGCCCGACGGCGGCTGGTTCGGCTCCGCATCGGAGGCGCACCGCCCGGTGGACCCGCCCAAGCGCGCCTGGCGCGCCTACTTCGAGGCCACCCAGATGCTCACGGAGGTGGTGGAGCGCCGCCTGAAGCAGGACTGCGGCATGTCGCTGGCCGACTACAACCTGCTGCTGCTCCTCTACGAGTCCCCCGAGGGCCGGCTCCGGCTGGGAGAGCTGGCGTCCCGGATGGTCTTCTCCCCGTCGCGCATCACCTACCAGGTGAAGACGCTCGTGGCCCGCGGCCTGATCGACCGCCGCCCGGTGGCCTGTGACCGGCGGGGCTTCGAGGCCGTCCTCACCGACGAGGGCCGGTCCGCCTTCCGGCGCGCCGCGATCGAGCACGCCCGGCAGGTGGACGAGCTCTTCCTCGGCGACCTGGCGCCGGGCGAGGCGGAGTCCCTCACCCGGATCTTCTCCCGCCTGGGGCGGCGGCTCGAGGGGCTGTGCTGACCGCGTCCCCACCTGGCCGGGGCCGCCCCGGGACGTGACGAGGCCCGGTGATCCGTGCGGGATCACCGGGCCTCGTCGTGTCGTTCGGGGCGGAATCGATCAGCCGACCAGCTGACCGCCCAGGGTCACGGTGGCGTCCGTGGCGGCGCCGGCGGCGTCGACCACGGTGACCACCACGGAGCCGCCCGCGGGCACCTCGGCCGGCACGGGCAGCCAGGCGCGGTACTCGCCGGTGAGGTCCAGGCCGTCCTGGCCGAGGACCGTGCCGTCGGCGTCGTAGGCCGTGACGGTGACGGAGGCGAAGCCGCCCTGATCCGTCTGCGCGACCACCTGGGTGCCGTAGGCGACACCCTCGGCGGGCGCGGCCACGACGTCGGTCACGCCCGGCGCAGCGGCCTCGGCGACCGGGGCCTCAGCAGCGGGGGCCGCCTCGGCGGCCTCCTCCTCCGCGGCGGCCTCGGCGCGGGCCTTGAGCTCGGCCGCGATGGCCTCCTCCTCAGCCGGCGTGAACTCGGTCAGCTCGGACTCGTCCACGGCGGGCTCGCCGCCGGTGGGCAGGTCCTCGTCGGCCACGGGGCCCGCGACGTCGGCGATCGCCGGGGCGGTCTCGGCGGCCGGAGCGGTCTCCGCGGCCGCGGCGGTCTCGGCGGCGGGCGCCGCGGAGGCGTCCAGCGCGTCGAGGGACTCGACCGGGACCATGATCGAGGACATCGCCTGGGCGTCGCAGCCCACCACGTTGCCCTCGGCGTCGAAGGTCACCGGGGCGATGCCCGAGATGACCCCGACCACCCGCTGCTGGGCGTCATAGACGGCCCCGCCCGAGTCGCCGGCGTAGGTCGAGGCGGTGTCGAGGGCAACCTGATCCGCGTACGCGTCGTCGCAGACCGTGGCGGCCTCGAAGGTCTGCGTGTGGGACACGGTGTTCGGCGCGCCCAGCGGCACGGACGAGCCGTGGGTGTAGACGGTCTCGCCCACACCGATGGACGAGGCCGGCCGCGTGGACCAGTCGCCCACGACGTCGACGTCGTCGGCCAGGGCCACGCGGACCGCGTCCACGCCCGAATCGCCGGGCAGTGCCGAGACGGTGCCGATCGCGGTGCCGTCGACGTCGCGGACGGTCGAGCCGATCTGCCATTGGCCCGCACCACAGTGGGCCGCGGTGTAGGCGGTGGCGTCGTCGACGATGGTCAGACTGCACGCCCCGGCCGGCGCGGTGATCGCCGAGCCCTGGGTGAGCGTGGTCTGCGCGAGGGCGGGGCCGGCACCGGCCACCACCACCGCGCCCAGCGCCGCGGTGGCGACGCCGGTCAAGGTTCTGGTTCTCATGGGTACTCCTCGGAGGATGGGAGGCATGGGGCCGGCGCGCGGCGCACGGCCTCCAGGATGGGGTGGGGCCACCACGGGCCCTCCCCTCCCCCTCAACGGTACCGGACAGGCCGGGCGACCGATCAGGGTCGGCGGACCGTGATCTCCACGGAGTCGGCCCGCTCGGCCAGCAGCGGCAGGTCTGCCAGGAGGGTCTTGAGCGTGGCCGTCATCAGGCGCACCCCGGCCGCGTCGGCGTCCCGGGTGGGCATCGCGACGATCTGCAGCTCGGGCCCGGCCCCGCCTCCGTTCATCACCGCGCCGGAGCCCGTGTGCGTGGCCACCCCCGACCCGGGTGCGAGGCCCAGGTTGAGCAGGTTCGGGACCAGGTCGGCGACCTCGGCGATCTCGTCCGCGATCTCCTGGTCCCGATAGGCGGGGGTCCACTCCCTCTGCTGGGCGAGCGACCACACGGCCGGGCGTCGCACCACGTACGTGTGCTCGGCGCCGGCGTCGATGACGACGAGCTCACAGCCCTCGTCCACGGCGGACAGGCAGGCACGCGGCAGCCACACGGCCACGGGTCGGGCGACCGGGTTCCATGCCGTCAGCGCGGGCACGTTCGTGAACACCGGCAGCGCCTGCCGGCCGTCCGGCGCGCGCATGGTCACGAGGGCCACGTCCGCGGCCTTGTCCCCGTGCGCCGCGACGTCGTGCTCGTGACCGGTGTGGTCGGCGTGGTCGTGGACGTCGTCCTCGTCCACGGCAAGGGTGGGCACGACGGCGGCGAACACGCGGATGCGCGCGAGCACCTCCGTCACCTCCCGCTCACCGGCGGAGCCGTCCGTCAGGGCCGACATGACGGCGGTCCACTCGGCCGGGCTGGTGCCGTCGTCCTCGTCGAACACGTGCAACGGGTTCGCGGAGCCGTCCACGCCGGGGCCGGAGAGGTCACGGCCCTGCCACGGGACGCCCGCGGTGTCCGCGGTGTTCTCGCCCGCGGTCTTCTCCCGCATGCGGTCGAGTGCGGCCCGGATGTGCCCCGGCAGCTCCCGGGCCGCCGGATGCGGCACCGCGACCGTCTCGTCGATCGGACCGAGCCCGTCGTCGCGGGCCAGGCCGCCGTCGTCGTGCGAGCCCGTCACGGGGCGACCGGGCCGGGCTGCTCGGAGCGCGCCTGCTCCACCGTGGCGCCGCCGGCGACGGCCAGCGCCTGCTCCAGGCTGAAGCGGCCGGCGTACAGCGCCTTGCCCATGATCGCGCCCTCGACGCCCTGGCCGGTCATGGCCGCGAGCGCGGCAACGTCCTCGAGGGAGGAGATGCCGCCCGAGGCGACGACCGGCTTCGCGGTCTTCGCGCAGACCTGGGCGAGCAGCTCCGTGTTCGGCCCCTTGAGCGTGCCGTCCTTCGTGACGTCGGTGACCACGTAGCGGGCGCAGCCGGCATCCTCGAGGCGGGCGAGCACCTCCCAGAGGTCGCCGCCCTCCTTGGTCCAGCCGCGGGCGGCGAGCGTGGTGCCGCGCACGTCGAGGCCCACGGCCACCCGGTCGGCGAAGCGCTCGATGACGCGCGCGGTCCAGTCCGGGTCCTCGAGGGCGGCGGTGCCCAGGTTCACGCGCGCCGCACCCATCTCGAGGGCGTTCTCGAGCGAGGCGTCGTCGCGGATGCCGCCGGACAGCTCGATCTTCACGCCGATCTCCTCCACCACACGGCGCATGACCTCGCGGTTGTCACCGCGACCGAAGGCCGCGTCCAGGTCCACGAGGTGGATCCACTCCGCGCCGGCGCGCTGCCAGTCCAGGGCGGCGGTGACCGGGTCGCCGTACGAGGTGGCGCTGCCGGCCTCGCCCTGGACGAGGCGGACGGCCTGGCCGTCCTGGACGTCGACGGCGGGCAGCAGCTCGAGGGCGGGGGCGTTCGGGGTCATGGGGTTCCTCTCGGGTGGGGCGGCCGGCGCGGTCAGGCGCCGACGGTCAGGAAGGAGGCGGCGATGGCCATGCCGGCCAGCACGAGGACGATCACGATGGCCCACAGCGGCGCCTTCTGCGTGCGCATGGACCAGGCGGCGCCGAGCAGCAGCCCGCCGAGGGCGAGGTAGAGGACGGACCAGTAGGGCATCAGAGGGTCTCCAGCCAGTTGCGCAGCAGCTGCAGCCCGGCGTCCCCGGACTTCTCGGGGTGGAACTGCGTGGCCGACAGGGGGCCGTTCTCCACGGCGGCGATGAAGTCCGCGCCGTGGTGCGCCCAGGTGACCTGGGGCGGACGCATGGCGGAGATCGTCTGGTCGAACTCCCATTCGAGCACGCCGTAGGAGTGGACGAAGTAGAACCGCTCGTCCTCGATGCCCGCGAAGAGGGCGCTGCCCTCGGGCGGCCGGACGGTGTTCCAGCCCATGTGGGGCAGGACCTCGGCGGGCAGCTCGGCGACGACACCCGGCCACTCCCCCATGCCTGCGGTGCGCTCGCCGTGCTCGACGCCGGCGTCGAAGAGGATCTGGTGGCCCACGCAGATGCCGAGGACGGGTCGGCCCCCGGCCACGCGGCGGCCGATCCAGCGGGTGCCGCCGACCTCGGTCAGTGCCCGCATCACGGACGCGTACGCCCCGACGCCGGGCACGAGCAGCCCGTCGGCCTCCTGCACGGCCTGCGGATCGCGCGTGAGCTCGACCTCCGCGCCGGCCCGCTCCACGGCACGCAGCGCCGAGTGCACGTTGCCCGAGCCGTAGTCCAGGACGGCGACGCGCGGCCGCACGCCGGGGACGGTGGTGGGGCGGGCCATCAGAGGGCGCCCTTGGTGGAGGGCACGCCGGTCATGCGGGGGTCGTCCTCGACGGCGGCGCGCAGGGCGCGGGCGAAGGCCTTGAACTGCGCCTCGACGATGTGGTGCGGATCCCGGCCTCGCACGACGTCCATGTGGAGGCAGATCGCCGCGTGGTACGTGATCGACTCGAACACATGGCGGGTCATGGAACCGGTGAAGTGCCCGCCGATGAGGTGGTACTGCTGGCCCTCGGGCTCGCCCTCGTGCACGAGGTACGGCCGGCCGGAGACGTCGACGACGGCGCGCGCCAGCGCCTCGTCCAGCGGCACGGACGCCTCGCCGAAGCGGCGGATGCCGGACTTGTCCCCGAGCGCGGTCTTGAGCACCTCGCCCAGGGTGATGGCGACGTCCTCGACCGTGTGGTGCACGTCGATGTGCGTGTCCCCGGTGGCACGGACCGTCAGGTCGATCTGGGAGTGCCGGGACAGCGCGGTGAGCATGTGGTCGTAGAACGGCACGGTGGTGGAGATTTCAGCGCGGCCGGTGCCGTCCAGATCCATCTCGACGTACACGTCCGACTCGCTCGTGGTGCGCGTCATGCGCGCACGGCGTCCGGAGATCAACTCGGCTGCCACGGGTCCTCCTCGGGCTGGGTCCGCACCGGTCCGGGACGGGTGCGGGGGGATGCGGGTGCGCGCGGCCGGTGCCGGCGGGCCGGGGCGCCGCGCGCGCTGTCCCTATCCTAGGGAGCCGGGCGGACGCCGAGACTCCGGTGACGCCTCAGGACCGGTCCCCGGTCTCGCCGAGGACCTCCGCGAGAGCGGTGAGGAACGCCGTCGTCTCCGCCTCGGTGCCGGCGGTGACGCGCAGGTGGTGCGGGATGCCGACGTCCCGCACGAGGACGCCGCGGTCGAGCAGGCGGCGCCACACGTCGGACGCGTCCTCGAGGTGACCGAAGAAGACGAAGTTCGAGTCGGACACCGAGGGCCTCAGTCCCAGGCCGCGCAGGGTGGAGACGATGCGGTCGCGCTGGGCCTTGATGTCCTCCACGGTGCGCAGCAGCGCGTCCACGTGATCGAGGGCGGCCTCCGCCGTGGCCTGCGTGACCGCGGAGAGGTGGTACGGCAGGCGCACCAGGCGCAGGGCGTCGGCGACGGCGGGGTCCGCGGCCAGGTAGCCCAGGCGCGCGCCGGCCAGGGCGAACGCCTTGGACATGGTGCGCGTGACGATCAGCCGCTCACGGCCGGGCAGGAGGGTGAGGGCGGAGCGGGTGCCGGCGAGGGCGAACTCCGCGTAGGCCTCGTCCACGACGACCATGGCGCCGGGCCCGCCGGCGGCCTCGTTCTGCGCCTGCGCGGCGTACACGGCCTCGATGGTCGCCAGGTCCAGGGCGGTGCCCGTCGGGTTGTTGGGCGAGGCCAGGAAGACGACGTGCGGACGGTGCTCCCGCACCATGGCCGCCGCGTGCTCGGCGCTGAGGGTGTGGTCTTCGGCACGGCCGCCGTCCACGAACACGGTGTCCGTGCCGCCGGCCAGCAGCGGGTACATGGAGTACGAGGGCAGGAAGCTCAGCAGTGTCCGCCCGGGGCCGCCGAAGGCCTGGAGGATCTGCTGCAGGATCTCGTTGGAGCCGTTGCCGGCCCACACGTGGTCCGCCGTGAGGCCGTGGCCGAGGTAGCCGGCGAGCGCACGTCGCAGCCCCGTGAACTCGCGGTCCGGGTAGCGGTTCAGCCCCCCGGCGACGGCCGCGACCCGCTCGGCGATGGCGGTGGCGACCTCCTGAGGCACCGGATGCGTGTTCTCGTTGGTGTTGAGCATGTACGGCACGTCCAGCTGGGGGGCGCCGTAGGGGCTCAGGCCGCGGAGGTTCTCGCGCAGGGGCAGGGAGCTGAGGTCGGTCATGGCCGCCAGTCTAGGAACCGTGGAGGGCGAGGCCCGCCGTGCGTCACCGCATGGCCGGGACGAACAGCTCCTCGCCCGGCGCGGGGGCCCGGCCCTCGAGCCCGTTGAGCTCGTCGATCGTGGCGATCACCTCGTAGACGTCCGCCTCCGGCGCCACCGTGGTGGCGATGGTCCACAGGCTGTCCCCGGGCATGACCGTGACGGACTGGGTGGCCGGTCCCGCGGTGTCCGCGGACACCGCGGCGGGCGACAGCAGCACACCCAGGAAGAAGGCGGCCGCCAGCGTGGCGGCCACGGCCGCGGCGATCACGGGGATCCCCCGCAGCACGAGGCGGCCGCGGCGGGTCAGACGGATGGTGGCCGGACGCGGCCGCGCCGTCGCGGGCGAACCGGCGAACTGGGCGGTGGTGAGCGTCATGGTGTCCTCCTCCGGGGCGGATGCCCTCCAGGCGATCGAACATCTGTTCGAATCCGTTCGAATCCCTTTCTAGCACAGGTGTTCGAGACACGCCACGACGAGATCGAACATATCTTTGAAGGAGAGGCGGCTCTCCTCTAGGCTCGAGGCCATGCACGGACGCCCCGGAACGCCCCCGGGGACCGCCAGGACACAGGCAACCAGCGGGGGCGGACACGGTAAGCGTCCAGACGGCAGCCGGACGCCGGAACATGAGGCCGGCCACCATCACCCCCGGGAGAACGGACGGCAGCCATGAGCACCACCGACGATCAGCCGGCGGCGCGCGCGCCGCTCACCGACCGCCAGCGGCGGATCGTGCAGACCATCCGGGACGCGATCGCCGACCACGGCTACCCGCCCTCCATGCGCGAGATCGGCGACGCCGCGGGCCTGGCCTCGCTCTCCTCCGTCACGCACCAGCTGGGCCGTCTCGAGCGGCACGGCTACATCCGGCGCGACCCCGGACGCCCGCGTGCCCTCGAGGTGCTGCTCGACGTGGACGGCACCCCGCTGGGCGAGGCCGCCTCCCCCGCCGCTGCGCCGTCGTCGCAGGTCTCCACGATCCCCGCGTGGCACACCGGCACGGACGAGGCGGACAGCGTGCCGGTCCCCTGGGTCGGCCGCATCGCGGCGGGCGGCCCCGTCCTGGCCGAGCAGCATGTCGAGGACGTCATGGCGATCCCGCGACGCCTCACGGGCGAGGGCGAGCTGTTCATGCTGCGTGTCAAGGGTGACTCGATGGTGGACGCCGCGATCTGCGACGGCGACTGGGTGGTGGTGCGCCGGCAGGAGACGGCGGAGAACGGCGACATCGTCGCGGCCCTGCTCGACGACGAGGCCACCGTGAAGACCTTCCGCCGCCGCGACGGGCACACCTGGCTCCTCCCCCAGAACACGGCCTACGAGCCCATCCTCGGCGATCACGCCACCGTGATGGGGCGCGTCGTCACGGTCCTGCGCTCACTCTGACCCGCTCCCTCCGACCGCCGCGCCACGGGCCGTGGCGGGCGGCCCGTCACGGCCTCAGAGCAGGCCGATCCACCGCCAGTAGGTGGCGGAGAACAGCAGCACCATGAGGTAGCCGATCACGGTGATCGGGATGCCGGTCTTCAGGAACTGCTTCGCCGTGAACGCCCCCGTGCCGTACGCGAGCATGTTCTGCGGCGCGGAGACCGGCAGCAGGAAGCCGAAGCAGATCACGAACTGCTGGACGATCACGAAGCCCAGCCCACCCTGCGCGGCGTTCGGGATGGTCATGGAGAACGCGATGAACACCGGGATCAGGGCCGAGGACAGGGCTGTGGCGGAGGCGAAGCCCAGGTGGATCAGGATGGTGAACGCCGAGACGAGGGCGATCATCGCCAGCAGCGGCATGTGCGCGACGCCCAGCGAGTCGAACACGCGCTCGGACAGCCAGCTGGCAGCGCCGGTCTTCAGCAGCAGCGAGCCGAGTGAGATGCCGACGGCGAACACCACGAGGGTGCCCCAGTTCACGAGTCCCTCTACCGTCTTCCACGAGAAGACGCCGACGCGCGGCATCAGCAGGACGGCCACGGCCACGAGAGTGACGGTGGTGGCGTCGACGGGGTGCAGGATGCCCTGGGTGGACCAGGCCAGCAGCAGCAAGAGCGCGACGACGGTCAGCCGGATCTCCTTGCCCGTCATCGGGCCCAGCGCGGCCAGGTCCCGGCCGACGACCTCGCGACCGCCCTCGAGCCGGGTGAGCTCCGGCCTGATGGCCCAGCGCATCACGAAGTACAGCACCACGGACATGACGGCCGACCACGGGGCGCCCCACAGGAACCACTCGGGCCAGGAGATCTCTCGGCCCATCTCCTCGCGGATGAACCCGACGGCGACCTGGTTCTGCGCGGCCGCGGTCATGATGCCGATGTTCCAGATGGAGATGGCCTGGGCGGCGGTGATGATGAACAGGGCGGAGAGCTTCGAGTCCTTGGGCAGGCCGAACGCGGCCACCAGGCCGAGCAGGATCGGCACGACGGCGCCCGCGCGGGCGGTCGCCGAGGGGACGAAGAAGCTGAGGATCACGGTGATGACGATGACCCCGATGAGGATCCGGGAGGTCTTCTCCCCCGCGAACTTCAGGACGAGCAGCGCCACGCGCTTGTGCAGGCCGGTGGCCTGCATGGCGGCGGCCAACACGAGTGCGCCGGCGACGAGCGCGACCGCCGCGGCGCTGAATCCCTCGAGGGCGTAGCCGAGACCGCCGTTGGTGCCCAGGCTCTTCTGGGGCGCCTCCGGGTCCGGGGAGAAGCCGATCAGCAGGGCGATGAGGCCGATGATCGCCACCGAGCTCACGGGATAGGAGACGGCCTCGGTGACCCAGAGGATCACCGCGAACACGAGGATGGCCAGGGCCCGCTGGCCCGCGACGGACAGCCCCGCCTCCTGCAGGCCCGGCGCGAGCAGCACCGCCACGAGGGCCAGCACGGCGAGCCCGAACCAGACCGGGCGCAGGTGCAGGTGGGACAGGAACGAGTCGGGCGTCCGGTGTTCGGTCCCGGCCTGGGCCGAGTCCACCACCGCCTTCTCCTCGCTGGCCTGCCGTCTCAGGTGGATCCGTTGCTGCGCAGCCTTGCGCAGCCGGGTGGATCCATGGGGTCGGGGGGTGCCGGTCTCGCCGGGGGTGGCCATCATCGGGCGTCCTTCGTCGCACGGTGCGGCGGCGGGGTCGCCGCCACTCTCAGGCTACGCCCAGGTGCGCGGCCGGGGACCGTGGCCGGGCCGCACGTGGGTGAGGTCACGGTGGGCCGCAGCGGCCGCCTCGTCGGACCAGGTCAATCGCCCGAGGCGAGCCGTGCCAGCACCCCGCGGACGACGTCGCGGTCCGTGGTGCGCCAGAAGTCCGGCAGGGCGCTCGTGATGTAGCCGCCGTACCGCTCGGTGGCCAGGCGGGGGTCCAGCACGGCCACCACGCCGCGGTCCGTCACGGAGCGCACGAGGCGCCCGGCGCCCTGGGCCATGCGCACGGCCGCATGCGTGGCGGAGATCCGCATGAACCCGTTGCCGCCGTTCCGGGCGACGTCCCGGGTGCGGGCCTGGGAGAGCGGGTCGTCCGGCCGCGGGAACGGGATGCGGTCGATCACCACGAGCCGCAGCGAGTTCCCCGGCACGTCCACGCCCTGCCACAGGCTCATGGTGCCGAACAGGGACGTGTCCGGCTCCTCGGCGAACTGGCGCACGAGGGCGGAGAGGGTCGCGTCCCCCTGGCACAGGATCGTGGTCTTCGGCCCGAGCCGACGGCGCATCTCGGCGGCGGCGTCCTCGGCCGCCCGGCGCGACGAGAACAGGCCGAGGGCCCCGCCCCGCGACGCACTCAGGAGCGCCTCGAGCTCATCCAGGGACTCCGGCGAGGCCGTCCGGCCGGGCCGGGGCAGGTGCCGGGCCACGTAGAGCACCCCCTGACGCGGGTAGTCGAAGGGGCTGCCGACGTCAAGGGCCTCGAACTTCGGGGCGTCCGGACCGGCCAGGCCCACGTCGCCGGCCACCGAGTCGAACCGGCGCTCCCCCGAGCCCACGGTGAGCGTGGCGGAGGTGAGCACCGTCGTCGCCTTGCCGAACAGGCCCTCCCGCAGCTTGCCGGCCACCGAGAGCGGGGCCACGTAGAGCTGGGGCGGGTCGGTCTCGTCCCCCGGCTGCCAGCCCACGCCGGGCTCGAAGTGGCCGGGGCGGGTGGCCCACAGCACCTCGGGGAAGTCGGCCTCGGGCCGGGCCGCGAGCATGCGCTCCACCACCTCGAGGACCTCGAGGATCCGCGAGCGCGCCATCTGCCGTCCGCCGTCGGCGTCGGCCTCCTTGTCCTTGTCCTGGCCGAGGTCGGACAGGCACTGACGCGCGGCGGTGAGGACGCCGGTGAGGGCCTGCTCCTGCACCTCGTCCGGGCCCGCGGCGATCAGGCCGGACGGGGTGTCCGTGAACGCGCGGTCCAGGGCCGCCCCGGCCTCGATCAGGTCCTCCACGGCCACCGTGGTGTGGCGGCGCAGCGAGGTGGCCGCGCCGTGCACGATCGACCCGGACAGCTGCCCGGTGACCGCACCGGTCACCCGGTCCTGCAGCTCGTGGGCCTCGTCCACGACGACGGCCGAGTACGCCGGCAGCACCGCGAGCCCCTCGAAGGCGCTGATGGCGAGCATCGCGTGGTTGGTGACCACGACGTCCGCGTCCGCCGCGTCCGCGCGGGCACGCTCGGAGAAGCACTCCTCGGCCTGGGGGCAGCGGGACGCGCCGAGGCAGTCGACCGCGGTGACGGAGACCTGCCGCCACGCGCGGTCGGTGACGGGGACCTCGAGGTCGTCGCGGTCCCCGGTCTCGGTCTGGTCCGCCCACGCCCGCAGGTACATGACCTCCTTGCCCAACAGGGAGGAGGGCCCGGCGGCGCCGTCCGTGGCGGAGCCGATCACCCCGCCGTCGTCGGCGACCGTGAAGAGGGCCTCCTCGCCCTCATCCCCGGGGTAGCCGCCGTCCACCTTGTGGCGACAGAGGTAGTTGGAGCGGCCCTTGACCAGGGCGACGACGGGCTCGCGAGGCAGCTCGTCCTTGAGCGCCTCGACCAGCCGGGGGGCGTCCCGCTTCATGATCTGGGCCTGCAGGGCGAGCGTGGCCGTGGCGACGACGACGGGGTCCTCCTGCGTCATCGCGTGCTGGAGCGCGGGGATGAGGTAGGCGAGGGACTTGCCGGTGCCGGTGCCGGCCTGCACGAGCAGGTGGCGGCGCGACTCGAGGGCGCGCGCCACCTGCAGCACCATCTCCCGCTGGCCCGCGCGGTGCTGGCCGCCGGTGGCCTGCACCGCGGCGTCCAGCAGGCGCAGTGCCTCGCGCTCGTGCTCCGTGCGGGGCTGCGCGCCGCCTGCCCCGACTTCCTCCGCCCCGCCGCTCACAACGCGTCCGCCTCCACGACGAACTCGGCGAAGTCCGGCGCGATGTCCTCACGGACCAGCACGGACAGGCGGGTGCCGCCCTCCTCGTAGCCCTCGGCCAGGATCTCCGCGTCCGCCGAGTGCAGGCGGGAGACCAGCTCCCCCCGGGTGAACGGGACCAGCAGTTCGAGCCGCACGTCCGGCCGCGGGATGGTGGCCGCGATGGCGCGCTCCAGCTCATCGATGCCCTCGCCGGTGCGCGCGGAGACCACCACGGCGTGGGGCTCCTTGGACCGGATCCGGGCGACGACGGCCGGGTCCGCCGCGTCCGCCTTGTTCAGCACGATGATCTCGGGGATCCGGTGCGCGTCCACCTCCGCGAACACGGAGCGCACCGCGGCGATCTGGCCCTCGGGATCCGGGTGCGAGCCGTCCACGACGTGCAGGATGACGTCCGCGTCCGCGACCTCCTCGAGGGTGGAGCGGAACGCCTCGACCAGCTGCGTGGGCAGGTTCCGCACGAAGCCGACCGTGTCCGAGAGGGTGTAACCGATGCCGTCCGGCGTCATGGCCTTGCGCACGGTGGGGTCCAGCGTGGCGAACAGGGCGTTCTCCACGAGCACCCCGGCGTGGGTGAGGCGGTTGAGCAGGGACGACTTCCCGGCGTTGGTGTACCCGGCGATCGCCACGGACGGCACCCGGTTGCGACGACGGTTGGCACGCTTGGCCTCCCGGGCCGGCTTCATCCCGGCGATGTCCCGGCGCAGCTTCGCCATGCGGGTGCGGATGCGGCGGCGGTCCAGCTCGATCTTGGTCTCGCCGGGGCCACGGGAGCCGATGCCCTCGCCGGCGGCGGCACGGCCGCCGGCCTGCCGGGACATGGACTCGCCCCAGCCGCGCAGGCGCGGCAGCAGGTACTCGAGCTGCGCGAGCTCGACCTGGGCGCGGCCCTCACGCGAACTCGCGTGCTGGGCGAAGATGTCCAGGATCAGCGCGGTCCGGTCGATCACCTTCACCCGCACCACATCCTCCAGCGCGCGACGCTGGGACGGGGCGAGCTCGGAGTCCACCACCACGGTGTCCGCACCGGAGAGCGCCACGATCTCGGCGAGCTCCTGCGCCTTGCCCTTGCCGAGGAACGTGGCCGGGTCCGGGGTGGCGCGGCGCTGGATGACGCCGTCGAGCACCTCCGAGCCCGCGGTCTCGGCGAGCGCGGCCAGCTCCCGCAGGGAGTTCTCCGCGTCCTCCGCGGACCCCTCGGTCCAGACGCCCGCCAGCACCACGCGCTCCAGGCGCAGCTGGCGGTACTCGACCTCGGTCATGTCCTCGAGCTCGGTGGACAGACCCTGCACGCGCTTGAGGGAGTGGCGCGCGGCGAGCTCGTCCTGGTTGCCGTCGGCGTCCGTGTGCCCGTCCTCGCCCTCGTCCAGGGCGAGTGCGCGGCCCGCAAGCGCGCCGGAGCGGTCCGGGGCGCCGGCGTCGGGGGCGTCCCGGTGCTCG